>CADCQE010000230.1 GCA_902803505.1 uncultured Lachnospiraceae bacterium
AATGAGGACGTCATGGAGAGAGTGCGGAATGCAAGGATGATAGCGGATGCCAAGGCCCGGATTGATGAATACAGGGATCTCGAGCAGATCATCGTCCAGGAGGATGCGGCCTGGGTGCCGCTCTTCTCCAGGCTGCGCTATTATGTGACATCCGAGCGGCTGAGTGGGTTCCGGGCTTCCTGGAACGGCTCTGTAAAGAATAACTATCGGGGGATGTCTGTTGCGTGACTTAGTCTGATCCGTCGGAGGTCGAAGGATGCGATCGATCCGGTTTAAAATCACTGCAATATCGGTTTCTGCGTTTCTGGCGACCATGCTGGTTGTCTTGCTTGTGTGCATTCCCCTCGCCCGGGAGGAGTCGGACCGCGAATCTGTTGAGACGATGCGTCTCATCGGAAGTGATACCCAGAAGGCTCTCGGAAAGTACTTTGACGGGATAGAGAAGTCCATAGAGCTCGCTTCCTTTATCGCAAGCGACACTCTGGACAGTATTGTCCTTGCGGAATGCGGAGTCGGATCCGGGGATACCGGAGAAATACGGACCGCGGAGCAGCAGGAAGTGCTCGATGCCTATCTCTCCGCTTACTGCAGCATGCTGGATAAGGAGATTAACAGTATCGCCAGCCATACGAACGGCGTGGTGGCGGATTATTATTGCATCAACCCGGAGGTGAGCAAGACCGTCCATGGCTTCCTGAACACAAAACACGGAAAATCCGGTTTCAATAGAGACGAACCGATCGACGCATCGAAGCTTGACCCGGAGGATACCGAACACAATGCCTGGTACTTCACCTCGATCCGCCGCGGGCGTCCTGCCTGGGTCGGTCCTTATAAGGGCACTTATCTCCAGGACATGCTGATCTGTTCCTATTCGGTTCCCATCTATAAAGCCGGCGCCCTGATCGGTCTGCTCGGCATGGATATTCCTCTTGAAGTCCTGACAGACCAGGTCCGCACGATCCGCGTGTATGACACGGGGTTTGCCTGCCTGTTGGACGAAAAAGGCCAGATTCTCTATCATCCCAGCCTTGAATACGGCAGCGAGACCGGTCTTGCACTGCTCCCGGTCTATGAAGAGATGCTTCATCAGAAAGACAGCGGGGATCAGCTGATCCGCTATACGATCGACGGAGAGGAGCGGCAGCTGGCTTATTGTACGATGGAAAATGGCTTTAAGCTTGTCATCGTCGCTCCCGTAAAAGAGATCAATGCCTCCTGGACAAGACTGTTCCGCCTGATTGTGCCGATCACAGTTGCCGCCATCATCCTCTTCGCTGTCGTTCTCCTTTTTGCAATGGGTGCCATTACCAGGCCGCTGCAGGCGCTTACGAAAGCTTCCCAGAGGCTTGCCAATGCCGAATACGATGTGGAGCTTGATTACAGGGGCCGCGATGAGGTCGGGGTCCTGACGCGCGCTTTCTCCCGTATGCGGGACCAGATCAGGCAGAGTATTGACGATCTGAATCACAGGCTGAATTATGATTCCCTGACAGATCTGCCGAACCTGCATCATTTCAGAAGGCTGGCCAGGGAAGAAAAGAGCCGGATTCTCTCTGCGGGAGGCAGTCCGGCGATTGTGGTCTTCAATCTCAATGGCATGCGGCATTTTAACCGTCAGTACGGATTTGAAGAGGGAGACCGGCTGCTGTGCTTCTTTGCGGAAATATTGAGCAGGCATTTCGGCACGGGGAGAGTAAGCCGCATCGGACAGGATCAATTTGCGGCATTGGCAGAAGAGGCCGGTCTTGAAGAAGAGATCCGCGCCGTCTTCGCTGAATGTCAGGAGATGAACGAGGGAAAGACCCTTCCTGTCCGGGCCGGCATTTATCCCGAGAGCGTCGAGAGCGTCGGGGTGAGCGTCGCCTGTGACCGCGCCAAATATGCAGGCGACCTGTACCGAAGCTCCTATTTCTCAGGATTCCGCTATTTCGACAGCAAGATGCTCTCACGTCTCACAAATGCCCGCTACGTCATAAGCCATCTTGATGAGGCGCTGGAGAAGCACTGGATCAAGGTTTACTATCAGCCGATCGTGCGCGCGTCCAGCGGCAGAGTCTGCGATGAAGAGGCCCTCTCGCGCTGGATCGATCCGGAGAAGGGGTTTCTCTCGCCGGGAGAATTTATCCCCGCCCTGGAAGAAGCGAACCTGATCTACAAGCTGGATCTGTATGTTGTAGAGCAGATTCTGGAGAAAATGAAGCGCCAGGCGCAAGAGGGGCTCTACGTGGTTCCGAATTCCGTAAATCTCTCCAGGGCTGATTTTGACAGCTGTGATATCGTTGAGGAGATCTGCCGCAGAGTCGATGAATCGGGGATCGGCAGGGATAAGCTCACAATTGAGATCACGGAGAGCATCATCGGGAGCGATTTTGACTTCATGAAGTCACAAGTGGAGCGATTCCGCGAGCTCGGCTTCTCAGTCTGGATGGACGATTTCGGCAGCGGGTATTCCTCTCTGGATGTTCTGCAGCACATTCATTTTGACCTGATCAAGTTCGACATGCGTTTCATGGAGAATTTTGAACAGCGGGAAGAATGTAAGGTAATTCTGACGGAGCTCGTGAAGATGGCGATCGGCCTCGGTGTGGAAACCGTGTGCGAAGGCGTAGAGACAAAAGAACAGCTGGAGTTCCTCCGGGAGATCGGCTGTTCCAAGATTCAGGGCTACTATTTCTGCAAGCCGATACCGCCCGAGGAGATTATTGAGCGGAACAGAAAAGGCATCCAGATCGGATTTGAGAATCCGGAAGAGACACCCTACTACGCTATGATCGGAGGGATTAACCTCTACGATATGGCGGTCATCAGCGGCGGCGCCCAGGACGATGATTCCTTCAGCAGGTATTTCGACACGCTGCCCATGGTGATCATAGAAGTCAAGGACAATCTCGTGAAATACACGCGCTGCAATCGCTCCTACCGCGAGTTTTTAAGGCGCACCCTCGGGATCGAATTCACCAGTGATAGGATGGACTTCGAGCAGGTGCCGGATCAGGTCGGTGCGACATTCATGCAGACCGTGCTTCGCTGCAGCAGGGACGGGAACCGTGCCATCGTGGACGAGCGGGTCGGTGAGAACAGGACGATACATTCCTATGTCCGCAGACTGGCAGAGAATCCGGTCACCGGTACAGTCGCCGTGGCTGCTGTCATACTCGCTGTCATGGAGGACGAAGAGAATGCCGGCATGAACTACATCCAAGTCGCGAAAGCCCTGTCCGCCGATTATGTCAATCTGTATTATGTGGATCTGGAGACAGAGAAGTTCGTGGAATACAGTCCGGACCCGGCGCGGGAGGACCTCACTGCAGAGCGCCGCGGAGATCATTTCTTTGCGGTAAGCCGGGAAGACGCCCTCGTGCACATCTACAAAGAGGATCAGGAGCCCTTCATCAATGCCTTCCGGAAAGAAAATGTCGAGAAAGCGCTCGATACACAGGGAGCCTTTACGCTTACATACCGCCTGCTTATCGACGAAAGACCGGTCTATGTCAATCTGAAGGCCGTGCGCATGCAGCGCGACAAGAAGCACATCATCATCGGAGTGAACAATGTGGACGGCCAGATGAGGCAGCAGGAAGTACTTGAGAAGATGCGCGCCGAGGAAGTTGCCTTCGCCCGGATTGCGGCTCTGGCCGGAGATTACATCTGTATTTACATAGTGGATCCCGAGACAAATCGTTATATCGAATACAATGCGAGCGGGGGAGACGAAGGACTCGGCCTTGCCAGACAGGGGGAAGATTTCTTCAACGAATCCAGAAGAAACAGCGCGGGGCTCATCTATGCAGAAGATCTCAGACGCTTCTATGCTATGTTCACGAAAGAAAATATCCTTCGCGAAATTGAGCAGAACGGCATCTTTGCCCTCAGATACAGGCTGATGATGGGCAGCGAGCCTGTGTACTGCAATGTCAAGGGCGCAATGCTGCAGGAGCAGGAAGGGCCAAAGCTGATCATCGGTGTAAACAACGTGGACAGCCAGACCCGGCGGGAACAGGAATACGAGCGCATGCTCTATACCGCCAGAAGCAAAGCGAATCTCGACACACTGACAGGCGTGAAGAACCGCTCCGCCTATGAAAACATGTCCAATAATCTCGCGCACCAGATCGAAGAGGGCGAACAGGTCCGGTATGCGATTGCAATCTGCCGCGTGAACGGCCTGGACGAGATCAACGAGACGAAGGGACGCGAGGAGGGCGACAGGCTGCTGAAGGAAGCCTGCGCCGTGATCTGCAAGACCTTCAAGCACTCCCCGGTATTCCGCGTCGCCGGCGCGGAGTTCGCGGCGGTCGCTCAGGGGCATGATTATGAACACGTCGATGAGCTGGTGGCCGAGCTCGTCACGAGCAGCCATGAGGGAGATCTGGCCGGCACCGTGATCACCTGCGGCATGGCGAAATACGATGGCAGCGGCAATGTGGCTTCCGTCTTTGAGCGCGCAGATGCACTCTGCCGGAGATATGGATAAAAAATGACTGTGCAGTATGGCAAAACTTGTGCAGTATGCATTATTATGATTGACGATTGCGCTGGTTATTTGTAAAATAATTTCAAAAATGATCGTTACTATTCACGGCCAATCTGCAATCAGGTTCTGGCTCATCATGTTTCATGAAGAAAGGATGTGGCTGCAAAATGATCGTTGGAAAGAGCATTCCCAGGATTGATGCCCGGGATAAGGCGACAGGCCGCACAATGTACACAGACGATCTCTGTGACAGGCGCGCCCTGATCGCGAAAATCAAGCATTCCACTGTCGCCCATGCATATGTCAAATCCGTTGACATCTCCGAGGCTGAGAAGATTCCGGGTGTTGTAAAGATTGTGACCTGCTTTGACGTGCCGGATTTCAAATTTCCGACTGCCGGCCACCCCTGGTCCACGGATCCTCATCATCAGGATGTCTGTGACCGCGTTCTGCTTACCAAACATGTCCTCTATTACGGGGATGACGTCGCTGCCGTTGTCGCAGAGGACGAAATCAGCGCGGCGGACGCAGTCCGGGCCATCAAGGTGGAATATGAGGAACTGCCTTTTGTGCTGGATGTGCAGGAGGCGATGAAGGACGGGGCTCCGCAGCTGCACGAGGCCTATCCCAACAACATCCTGAACCATACGAGCTACCGGAGCGGGAACTACGAGGAAGCGATCAAAGATCCCGGGCTGATCAAGGTAGAAGGCTGGTATGACACGCCGACCGTACAGCACTGCCACATTGAGAACTTTGTCTGCTTTGCGTCGCGGGAGAATGAGAAGCTTGTCGTGGTCACCTCTACACAGATTCCGCATATTGTGCGGCGTGTGGTGGGCCAGGCTCTCGGGATTCCCTGGGGCCGGGTCAGAGTCATCAAGCCATATGTCGGAGGAGGCTTCGGAAATAAGCAGGACGTCCTCTATGAACCGCTGTGCGCATTTCTTTCTGAGTCCGTGGGAGGCAGGCTGGTAAAGCTCGAATGCACAAGAGAAGAGACCTTCTGCAATAACCGGGTGAGGCACGCGATCCGCAGCCACATCACAACCTACTGCAGGAAGGACGGGACATTAGTGGCGAGGAAGCTGGAATGCTTCTCGAACCAGGGCGCCTATGCCTCCCATGGCCATGCGATTGTCGCCAAGGGAATGGGGGCTTTTCACCAGCTCTATCCCTGTCCCAATGTCGAGAGCGACTCCTGGACCGTCTTTACGAACCGCCAGGTGGGCGGAGCGATGCGCTCCTATGGCATGGCCCAGGCCATCTTTGCCGTCGAGTCCCATTCGGACGATATCTGCCGGGCCATCGGCATGGATCCCATGGAATTCAGGAGAAAGAATCTTATGCCGAAGGGATACGTGGATCCATTCTCCAAGAACGAACAATATTATGACACGTTCAATCAGTGCTTTGACAAGGGCGCCGCGTATATCGGATACAATGAGAAATACAAGGCGTACCAGAACCAGAGCGGACCGGTCCGCAGGGGCATCGGCTTCGCCCCCCTCTGGTACAACACGGCGGTCTGGCCCATCGCCCTTGAAACTGCCGCCTGCAGGATGATCCTCAATCAGGACGGGTCCGTTCAGATGCAGGTGGGCGACACTGAGATCGGACAGGGCGCGGACACGGCCTTCTCCCAGATGGCCGCAGAGACCATCGGTCTGCCTTTTGACAAGATCCATATTCTGTCCTGCCAGGACACGGATGTCACACCTTTCGGAACCGGAGCTTATGCCTCCCGCCAGACATATGTCACGGGCATGGCCGTCCGTGACTGTGCAGAGCGCCTGAAGGACAAGATCCTGAAAACGGCCTATCGCTACACCCGCATGCAGCCTTATCTCATGGACATTCAGGACGGCAATATCGTCCGGGTGACTGACGGCAGGGTTCTGATGTCCGTGGGCGACCTCGCCATGAGTGCGCTCTACGACTTGGACAACAGCATCCATATTACGGCGGAGACGACGACGCAGACGAAGTCGAATGCCTACAGCTTCGGCTGCTGCTTCGCCGAGGTGGAGGTTGATATTCCCTTGTGCCGGGTCAGGCTCCTCAATATCATAAATGTCCACGACTGCGGCCGCCTGATTAATCCGGCCCTGGCTGCGGCACAGGTGGAAGGCGGCATGAGTATGGGCATCGGCTATGCGCTCTCTGAGAAGATGATCTACGACCAGAAGACAGGCAGGCTTCTGAACGGAAATCTGCTCGATTACAAGCTCTCCACCTTCATGGATCATCCGCACCTGGAGGCACAGTTCGTGGAGAACTATGAGCCGACAAGCGCTTACGGAACAAAAGCTCTGGGCGAGCCGCCTGTCGTGCCTGTTGCTCCTGCGATCCGCGCTGCCATCCTGCAGGCCACGGGAGTTCCCATGTACGAGCTCCCCATGGATCCTCACCAGCTGTTCCGCAGATTCAAAGAAGAGCATCTGATCTAAGAAAGGAGAAGATTTATGTATGATATCAAAGCGCTGTATGAAGCGACATCCGTGGATCACGCTGTGCAGCTTCTCCTGGAACATCCGCAGGCGCTCATCATAGCCGGCGGCTCGGATGTGCTGATCAAGATCAGAGAGGGCAGTCTGGCCAAAGTGGAGCTGGTCAGCATCTACAAGCTTGATGCGCTGAGAGGAATCACGAAAGAAGCGGACGGAACGATCCGCATCGGTTCCCTTACGTCCTTCAGCCACATCCATGCAGATCCGTATATTCAAAAACACATCGACGTCCTCGGAGATGCCGTGAATATGGTGGGCGGTCCGCAGATCCGCGCCATCGGCACGATCGGAGGCAATACCTGCAACGGCGTGACCAGTGCCGACTCCGCTTCGACCCTGTTCGCTTATGACGCGGAGATTGAGATTACCGGACCTGAGGGCGTCAGGATCTGTCCCATTTCCAAGTTTTATCTGGGAGTCGGCAAGGTGGATTTGCGGCCGGGAGAACTGCAGACGGCGATACTGATCCGCAAAGAATCCTATACAGGCTACAAGGGACACTACATCAAATACGGCATGAGAAATGCCATGGAGATCGCCACGACAGGATGCTCTGTCAACGTGAAGCTGTCTCAGGATAAAAAGACTTTGAAGGATATCCGCATTGCATATGGTGTGGCAGCCCCCATTCCGATCCGGGCCCTGAAGACGGAAGAGGCCATCCGGGGCCGGAAGCTGTCCGCCGAAGTAAGAGAGGAGATCGGCAGACTGGTTCTCGAGGATGTGACGCCCAGAAACAGCTGGAGAGCCTCCAGGGATCTGCGGCTGCAGCTCTGCAGCACACTGGCGATGAGAGCCTTTGAGGAAGCGGTCAAAAAAGCGGGAGGTGAGATCGATGGCTGAGGAACTGAGGCAATACAAGCAGGTCACCTGCACCATCAACGGAAAGAAGCGCACAACTATGGTGGATGTCCGCGCTTCGCTTACCGATATGCTGAGAAATGACTACCGCCTGACTTCGGTCAAGAAGGGCTGTGAAGTGGGCGAGTGCGGCGCCTGCACGGTCCTGATCGACGGCGAGGCTTTTGATTCCTGCATCTATCTCGCTGTATGGGCAGATGGGAAAGAGATCATAACGCTGGAGGGCCTGGAGGGGCCAAACGGCGAGCTCTCCGATATCCAGCAGGCTTTCATCGATGAGACGGCGATCCAGTGCGGCTTCTGCTCACCGGGGTTTATCCTGACAGCGAAGGAAATCCTCGACAGCGGTGTCCTTTATACGGACGACGAACTCAGGAAGCTCCTTTCCGGCCATCTCTGCCGCTGCACAGGCTATGAGAATATCTTCCAGGCTGTGAAAAAGACGATGTACAAGCGCCTGGGGAAAAAACTTCCCACTTGACCCAGCAATGTTAGTTACGATTCACGGCCCCTCCCGCTTCATTGCAGGTTGGCCGTGAATCGTAAGCAATGTAAAGGAAAAATACTTGACAGGGAGAGAGACTTCGGTATATGATAATGTCCGCTATGGACAGGATCTACGAAGACTCTCTTCTTTTTGATTTTTACGGAGAGCTGCTGACACCAAAGCAGCGGCAGATTTTTGAGGAAGTGGTGCTATGCGACTGCAGCCTCAGTGAAGTCGCTGAGGAGCACGGTATCAGCAGGCAGGGCGTTCACGACATGGTGAAGCGCTGCAGCAGGCTCCTCGCCTCTTATGAGAAAGCACTGGGCCTCGTCCGGAAATTCCTTTTCATTAAACAGAAGACGGAGAGGATCCGGGAGCTGTCTTCCGATCCGGACATCCGGACACTCGCTGATGAGATCATCAATGAATTATGAGGATATGATATGGCATTCGAGAGCCTTACCGATAAATTACAAGGTGTCTTTAAGCAGCTTCGCAGCAAAGGGCGTCTGACCGAGGGCGATGTCCACGAGGCGATGAAAGAAGTCAAGATGGCTCTGCTGGAGGCGGACGTCAACTTCAAGACCGTGAAGAATTTCACGCGCACCGTTGAGCAGAAGGCCATCGGCGAGGACGTGATGAACGGCCTCAATCCCGCCCAGATGGTCATCAAGATCGTCCATGACGAGCTGGTGGACCTCATGGGGTCCGAGACGACGGAGATTCCGCTGAATTCCAGCGGGCTCACGGTGATCATGATGGCCGGTCTCCAGGGCTCGGGCAAGACGACAACTGCCGCCAAGCTCGCAGGGAAGATGAAGAGCCGCGGCAAGCGGCCCCTTCTCGTGGCCTGCGACGTCTATCGCCCCGGTGCGATCAAGCAGCTGGAGACGAACGGCGCAAAGGTAGGAGTCCCCGTCTTCACGATGGGAGACAAGAATGATCCGGTGGACATCGCAAAGGCCTCCATATCGCATGCCGAGCAGAACGGAAACAATGTCGTGCTCATCGACACGGCCGGCCGTCTGCAGATCGACGACGACATGATGAAGGAACTCAAGAATATCAAGAAGGAGATTCATGTCGACTACACGATTCTTGTGGTAGACGCCATGACCGGACAGGAAGCCGTAAATGTGGCGAAGACCTTCACCTTTCTCGTCGGCATCGACGGCGTGATCCTCACAAAGTGCGACGGCGATACCAGAGGCGGCGCGGCCCTGTCGGTGAAGTCCGCTACGGGCAAGCCTCTCCTGTACATCGGTATGGGCGAGAAGATGGAGGATCTAGAGCAGTTTTATCCTGACCGCATGGCGAGCCGCATCCTCGGAATGGGGGATGTGCTGACTTTGATCGAGAAAGCACAGGCCAATCTCGATGAGCAGAAAGCCGCAGAGATGGAGAAGAAGTTCCGGAAAGCGAACTTCGGCTTCGACGACTATCTGACCTCCATGGAACAGATGAAGAAGATGGGCGGCATTGAGAGCATCCTGTCGATGCTTCCGGGAATCGGGGGCAAAGCGCAGGAGATCAGCGACATGGTGGACGAGAAGCAGATGAAGCGCACCGAAGCAATCATCCTCTCCATGACCCCGGAGGAGCGCTCCAATCCGGATCTCATGAACGTCTCCCGGAAACGGCGCATCGCAAATGGCGCCGGCGTAGACATCAGCGAAGTGAACCGGCTGGTCAAGCAGTTTGAACAGGCCAGGAAGCTGATGAAGCAGATGCCCGGAATGATGAAGGGCGGCGGGCGACGCGGCCTCGGCGGGATGTTCGGCGGGATGAAGCTGCCGTTCTGATCCCTGCCGCAAGGCAGAATTCTTCAAGTATACTTGCTGACGAAATCCTTTACAGAAACAATTCGCCAGAATGTATAGAAAAGCTGATAAGCGGCCCGCAGGATCACTTCGGGCCGGCTCACAGCACAGATCGATTCATATTATTTTTAGGAGGAAACACAAAAATGGTTAAAATCAGACTGAGAAGAATGGGCAAAAAGAAAGCACCGATCTACAGAATCGTCGTGGCGGATTCCAGATCTCCCAGAGATGGCCGCTTCATCGAGGAGATCGGCTGGTACGATCCCACTCAGGAGCCCAGTGCTTATAAGTTTGACGAAGAGGCAGCGAAGAAATGGCTCTCCAACGGCGCTCAGCCCACAGCAGAGGTCGCCAAGCTCCTCAAGATTGCCGGCCTTTCCAAGTAAAGCGAAGGCGGAGGGCTCACAATGAAAGAATTGGTTGAAGTGATTGCGAAAGCCCTCGTCGATCATCCGGATCAGGTTGTTGTCACTGAGAAGGAAGAAGACGATCAAGTCGTGATCGAGCTCACTGTCGCACCTGCCGACATGGGCAAGGTCATCGGAAGACAGGGGCGCATCGCAAAGGCAATCCGCGCAGTCGTCAAAGCGGCATCGGCAAAGACCGATAAGAAGGTCATTGTCGATATTACCCAGTAATGCTGGAGCGGCTTCAGATCGGCGCCGTCATTAAGCCCCACGGACTCAAAGGAGAGGTCGTCGTCTACCCTATGACGGATGAGCTCCGGCGCTATTCTGTACTTCGCGAGGTACTGACAGCGGATGCGGACGACGCTCCACGCCTCGAGCCTGAGAGCGTGAAATACTTTAAAGGGCGTCCGATCATAAAATTCAAAGGGATCGACCGCGTGGAAGACGCTGAGCGCCTCCGGGGCGTCGGGCTCTATGTGAGACGCGAGGATGCGCTTCCTCTCGCCGAAGGCGAGTACTTTATCGGCGACCTGATCGGATGCAATGTCTATCAGGAGGACGGATCTCTTCTCGGGGAATTAAAAGACGTTCTGCAGACCGGCGCCAACGATGTCTATGTGATCAGGAGCGCTGAGGGACGGGAGCTGCTCATTCCCTCCGTGGAAGAATTCGTCCTGGAGAAGGACCCGCCCAATCAGCGCATTGTTGTGCGCGTCCTGCCGGAGGTGTGAGTATGGACTGCTATGTCATGACCCTGTTTCCGGACATGATCCGTTCCGGGCTTGGGACGAGCATCATAGGGCGGGCCATAGAGGACGGGCGCATCTATCTGGAAGCCGTCAATATCCGGGATTATACAGCAAGCAAACACGGGAAGACCGATGATTACCCCTATGGAGGGGGTGCCGGAATGGTCATGCAGGCCCAGCCGATCTATGACTGTTATCAGGCGATCCGGAAGCGGCTAGCGGATGCTCCGCGTGTGGTTTACCTGACGCCGCAGGGACAGGTATTCAATCAGGAGATGGCGCGGGAACTTGCGGTGGAAAAAAGCCTGGTGTTTCTCTGCGGTCACTACGAAGGCGTCGATGAGCGGGTGCTCGATGAGATCGTCACCGACCACGTCTCCATCGGGGACTTCGTCCTTACGGGCGGGGAACTGCCGGCTATGTGTATGATCGATGCCATTTCCCGCATGATCCCCGGTGTCCTGCACAACGACGAATCTGCGGAAGGAGATTCCTTAAGCGACGGGCTCCTTGAGTATCCGCAGTATTCGCGCCCCGAGGTCTGGAACGGGAGACAGGTTCCGCCAATCCTGCTGAGCGGCGACCACGCCAAGGTGGATGCCTGGAGGAGAGAGCAGTCCCTGATCCGCACGGCGGAGCGCAGGCCGGATCTTCTAGAGAAGGCGGCTGTCAGTCCGAAGGAACGCGAGTTTATTCGGAATTACCTTGCAAAGCGCAGGGAAGTATAGTATATTATTTTAGTTGCGTATATTGGGGTGGTCCTCTGGCGGATGTTTATCGTTCGATCTATAACCCGTTAAGAACATCCATGGAATAAAGGAGTAAAGAGATGAACAACATTA
This sequence comes from uncultured Lachnospiraceae bacterium, assembly GCA_902803505.1. Classification (GTDB taxonomy): domain Bacteria; phylum Bacillota; class Clostridia; order Lachnospirales; family Lachnospiraceae; genus Chordicoccus. Next base: position 12,160 of record CADCQE010000230.1, read on the forward strand.
TCAAAGAGATCGAAGATGCTCAGCTGAAAGAGAACATCACTGAGTTCCGTGTAGGTGATACGGTTCGCGTCCACGGGAAAATCAAAGAAGGAAACCGCGAGAGAATCCAGATATTTGAGGGCGTTGTCCTGAAGAGACAGGGCGGCGGTGCCCGCGAGACATTTACAGTCCGCAAGACCTCAAATGGCGTCGGTGTGGAGAAGACATGGCCCCTGCACTCCCCGAATGTGGAGAAGATTGAAGTGGTCCGCCATGGTAAAGTCCGCCGCGCGAAACTGAATTATCTCAGACAGCGCTCCGGTAAGCGCGCGAAGGTCAAAGAGATTATCCGCTAAGGGGTCCTTGCAAGGGAAGCAGCAATGCTTCCCTTGTGTTATATGGGTCAGGCGGACGGTTCTTGTGACCGGTATTTTAGTTGTTAACGAAAGAATCTGCTATGCAGAACCCAGAACAGAAACGTGAGGTACGGCCTGTCCATTTCTGGCTTGCTGCACGGAACATAATATGGCAAAGTCGAATTTACAAGCACAGATTAATCGAAGACTGAGACGCGAAAAACGCAGAAGGAGCCTGATCACATTCCTGGAAGTCATTCTGGCTCTCCTCCTTGCTGCGGCGACATCCTATGTCTTTTTCAGCCCTGTGACAGTGCAGGAGAATTCCATGAATCCGACGCTTATGGCCGGCGACCGGGTGTTCGCGAACCGCGCCAGTTATGCGATCGGCGGCGTTCATCGCGGCGACCTGATCGCCTATCGCGGCAGTTCGGAGGTCGATTCCGGGCTTCATGTAAAGCGCGTGATTGCGCTGCCCGGCGAGACCATCCAGATCAAGGACGGGCTGATCCTGATTGACGGAAAGACCTATATCGAGAACCGTGAATTGCCGAACATCACGAAGCCCGGACTCGCCGAGCAGGGCATCCGCCTGGGGTCGGACGAATATTTTGTGCTCGGTGACAACCGGAACAACAGTGAAGACAGCCGCTTCGCGGATGTGGGCAATATCTCGAAGGGACAGATCTACGGAAAGGT
>CADCQE010000231.1 GCA_902803505.1 uncultured Lachnospiraceae bacterium
CAATCTTGTCGTGCTTCCGAAGGGCACAAACCTTGCCAGACCGGAGACACCGGCTGGGACTGTTGAGGATAAGATGCTGCTCAATTCCAACAAGTGGCTCCTTGCCCATCCGGACAGCCCGGAGGCGAAGAACGGCGCCTGGGTCGGGCTCACCGGCGAGAATCTCGACATTGCCGGAGATCTCTGATCCCGGGGAAAAGTGGGACACAGGGACGGTTCTTTCGAAGAACCGTCCCTGTGTCCCGCTTGCTTGCATTTTCCAAGAGAAATGATATGATGATTTACTAGGAATGCTTGTTTTGCTTTGAGAAATCAAACTGTTACAGGAGGGTTCACATGAGAATCATCATAGCAGGGGACGGCAAAGTCGGGCACATGCTGACAAGGCAGCTCTCCGGCGAGGGCCATGATCTGACTTTGATCGACAATGACCCGAATGCGCTGGAGATGACAGTTGAGCGCTATGACGTCCTCTCCATCGAGGGTAACTGCGCATCCATGGAGGTGCTGAGAAATGCCGGCGTACAGAAAGCGGATCTTCTGATCACTGCCACCGGCGCTGATGAGATGAATCTTCTCTGCTGCCTGACTGCTCACGGCATGAATCCGAATCTCCATACGATCGCCCGCATCCGGACTCCGGATTACTTTGAATCTACCTATGTAATGAGAAAACTGTTCGCTCTCTCCCTGATTGTCAACCCGGAGCGGCAGGCCGCGCTGGAGATCAACCGGCTGCTTCGCTACCCCGGCTTCCTGAAGCGTGAGAAGTTTGCAAATGGCCAGGTCGAGATCGTGGAACTGAAGATCGACAAGGGGAGCATTCTGGCCAACCAGCCGCTGAAGTCGCTCACCCAGATCACCCACGTCCAGGTGTTGGTCTGCACCGTGGTGAGAGACGGCAAGGCAGTGATCCCGGACGGTGAATTTGTTCTGAAGGAAGAAGATCATATTTATGTGACAGGGTCTGTCAAGAATCTCTCCCTCCTGTTAAAGAACATCGGCATGGCCACCCCAAAGATCCGGAAGGTAATCATCGCAGGCGGAGGCAGAAACTGCTTCTATCTGACCCAGCTGCTCTCGAAAGAGGGAGTCCATGTGAAGATTATAGAGAAGGACCGCGCGCGCTGCGAGCGCCTCGCGGAGATCCTTCCGGATGCGATGGTCGTCGAAGGAGATGTCTCCATGCGCTCTGTCCTCGACAGGGAGAAGGTCCGGGAGGCGGACGCCGTCGTGTCCATGACAGGCATGGATGAGCTAAACGTCATCCTGTCGATGTACGCCAATTCCGTGAACGTGCCCCAGGTGATCACGAAGCTGGGCCGCGGTGAGAACCGCGAGCTCTTAAGCCATCTGCCCGTGGGCTCGATCGTCAGCCCCAAGGACCTCTGCTGCGACACGATCACCCGCTACGTGCGCGCCATGGAGAACCAGATCGGCGCAGCCGTGGCGATGCATACCATTGCCGACGGCCAGGCGGAGGCCATAGAATTTGTAGTGGATTCCAGCATGAAGCATATCGACATCCCACTGAAGAATCTCTCCCTCAAGAAGAATGTGCTCCTTGCTTCCGTGACAAGTGGCAGAAATATCCTGGTTCCTAACGGTGACACTGCCCTGAAAGCCGGGGACCGCGTGGTGGTCGTGACCAGCGGGGAAGTGGTGATCCATCAGTTTGATGATATTTTCAACGCGTAAGGGGGAGCGGCATGAATATCAAGATCATGGTTCGGATTCACGCCTATATCCTGGCTATTGAAGCGGTCTTCATGATCCCGGCACTGATCATTGCGCTCGTTGATGCGGATAAAGAGGCTTCGCTGGGATTTGCCGGCGCGATCCTCGTTGCATTCATCTGCGCCTGCCTGATGTCCTATCTCTCGAAAAATGCAAAGCGCAAGTTCTATGCCAGGGAAGGACTCGTCTGCACCGGTCTGTCCTGGATTGTTCTCTCCCTTGTGGGCTGCCTGCCCTTCTTTTTGTCGGGGCGCATTCCGAATTACATTGATGCATTTTTTGAGATCGTCTCCGGCTTTACGACGACAGGGGCTTCGATCCTGACGGACGTAGAGGCAATGGGCAAGGGACTGCTCTACTGGAGATCCTTCAGCCACTGGGTGGGAGGCATGGGCGTCCTGGTCTTTTTCCTCGCGATCATTCCTGCCAGCGGGCGGAATGACGGCTACATGCTGCATATTCTGAGGGCGGAATCTCCGGGTCCTTCCGTCAACAAGATGGTCCCCAGGATGCGGGATACGGCGGCGATCCTCTATGCGATGTACTGCGCGCTGACGGTTCTGGATATTATTTTCCTTCTCATTGGAAAAATGCCTGTCTTTGATGCCTTCTGCATTGCATTTGGCACGGCGGGAACGGGGGGCTTCGGTGTCCTGAACTCAAGCCTTGCGAGCTACACCCCATTTGCCCAGAGTGTCACAACGGTCTTCATGCTGCTGTTCGGCGTCAATTTCAGCCTGTATTATCTGCTGATCATGAAGCGCTTCAAGGCGGCATTCTCTGACGAGGAGCTGAAGCTCTATCTGCTCATCGTCGCAATTGCTGTAGCGGCCATCGCGATCAATGTCTACCAGAAGACGGCGGCCACGTTGTCTGTGCAGGACACACTGCACCACACAGCCTTCCAGGTGGCATCGATTATCACGACAACCGGCTACTCCACGGTTGATTTCGACCTGTGGCCCACGCTGTCGAAGGCGATCCTCTTGTGCCTGATGTTTGTGGGAGCCAGTGCGGGATCGACAGGCGGCGGAATCAAAGTATCCCGTGTGTTGCTGATCCTCAAGAGCATCAAGCGGAACTGCCACGAGATCTTTCATCCCCACGAAGTGCGCATCATCCGTATGAACGGACAGAGAGTTTCCGAGAAAACCGTTATGAATGTCATGGGGTATCTCGCGGCCTATGTCATCATCGTCATCGTAAGCTTCCTGATTCTGTCGGCAGACCGCGCCAACTTCTCCATCACTACGAATTTTTCCGCCGTGATGGCGACCTTCAATAATATAGGCCCCGGCTTCGACTCAGTAGGTGCCTCGCAGAATTTCTCCCAGTATGGGAACATCTCCAAGATCGTGATGTCTCTTGATATGCTGCTGGGCCGCCTCGAGATCTTCCCGATCATAGCCATTTTTGCGCCCAGTACCTTCCGCAATGCCTGACCTGTGGCCTGCAGCGGGAGGGGCCGAAAATAGTATAGTCGTTAACGAAATTATCTGCTGCGCAGAACCTTTCGTTTTCCCTATATGCAGTTAATCTAAGCAATTGCCTTCGGCA
>CADCQE010000232.1 GCA_902803505.1 uncultured Lachnospiraceae bacterium
CAGGTCGTTGCTTCCAAACGGAACGCCATACAGCTTCCCGTCCAGCGTGCAGGAGTTCACCGGCCCCTCGTAGTAATTGCTGACATCGAATTTGTCCGTGATATCCGCAAAGATTCCCATTGCCGCATATGCTGCATGGTCCGGATTGTCAAGGATCACGAGATCCGGAAGCTCATCCGCGGAAGCCCCGATCGACAGCTGTTTCTTAAAATCCGCGAAGGGAACATATTTTGCCTCTACTGTGATGTCGTCCTGCGAGCTGTTAAACTCTTCAATGATATGATTCAGTGCTTTCTGATGGCCTTCTGTCTCCCAATAATACCAGATTGTCACATCCCCGCTTGCTTCCTCTGCATATACGTTTCCTCCCAGCATGGAGCAGGCAAGTCCGGCCGCTAAAAGTAACGGAGCAATTTTTTTCATGGTGATTACCTCCATAAAGAATAAGTTTTTGTTCTAACTGCATTATAGGTCGGTCCGATATTTGTGAAACTGGGTGGAATCTGAAAAAGGGGGGACGTTTCTAACCTCGTTTACAAAGTTTCTACTTTCACCTCTGGGAATTCCATCTCGACAGTGGTCCCCTTCCCTTTCTCACTGTCGATCTTGAGAACGCCCCGGCCTTCCGTATACATATCAAAGCGCAGAATCGCGTTTTCCAGTCCGATATGTCCCTTTTCCTCCGAGGGCGCGGGCTCTCCCCGCATGATCCTGTCTACAACAGACGTGTCAAACCCCGCTCCGTTATCTGCGATCCGGATCTTCAGTCTTCCGTCGTCTTCCCGGAACGAGACGTCCAGTATATATTTCTCCTGAGGATAGCGAAATCCGTGTATGACGGCATTTTCTACGAAAGGCTGCAGAAGAAGCTTGTGGATCTTCCATTCCTGGACCTCCGGGCTCACATTGATCTCACACTGAAACTGGTTCTTCATCCGGTACTGCTGAAGGTAGATATACCGCTTCAGCCACTCCACTTCATCCCTCACCGGGACTTCTTCGTCATAGTCGGATATGGCATAGCGCAAAATAAATGCAAGTGAATTGATCGCGTTGCTGATATCATATTCCTCCCTGTCGATCGCCATCCAGTTGATCGTATCAAGTGTATTGTACAGGAAATGCGGATTGATCTGCGCTTCCAGCGCCCGGAGCTCTGCCTTCTGCTGTTTGTTTGTGGCTTCTTTCTCCTTTTCTTTGGAAATGCTCAGCTTTCGCAAGGTGTCATTGAATTCCTTCGCGACTGTTTCAATCTCCAGAGGCGCTGTTTCCTCGATCGGAACCCGCACGGACAGGTCTCCCGCTGCCGCCTCCTTCATCGCATCCGTCACGATATGTACGGAAGACACCAGTTTACCGGTCTGTCTCCACAGAAGATACACCATGATCCCGAAGAGCAGCAGCCAGATTGCGGCGATGATCAGCAGGTTTTTCCTGACTTCCTGCAGGAACGGAAGCTGGCTGTTGGCATTTACGATCATCCACTCCCGCTCCCTGTCCGAATAGGTATAGACAGCGTATCTGCCGGAGATCCCGATCCCCTTTTCTTCCAGGAAGCTCTGTACTGTGTCAGACATCTCCTTCTCATCAGAAGTGTCCGGATTGTCCCACAGGACTTCTCCGATCCAGCTTTTATCAGGGCCGGACATCACGCGGCCTTTCTGATCAATCAGGAAATAATAATTCCCTCCGTCTTTGTCTTCCTCCCTTGTATAAAGCACCTTATGAAGAAGGCTTTCATCCAGGCTGACCACCACGATTCCGCTGCGTTTCTTCAGGTCGCGGTAATCGATGATCCTGTGTGCGATGTGGAACAGATAGTGATCTTCGCCCGCAAAATTCGTCGCATATTCTGTTGGAAAGAAATGATAGCTGTTGTCCGCGGAAACTGTATCATAGATCGTCTGCTGGTCCATATGGAAATGATCGATCCACGGATTCTCATAGGTCGCCGCATTCAGTGTATGCGTCGTGATCATTTTGCCGTCTTCGGGGATCACCGTGATCGCACCGATGTCGTCTTTTGAATATAGAAGAGCATTCATGAAGCGCCGCAGCTGGTTTGTGGTGATCGCTTCGTCCTTGGACGCGTTGAGGCTGTCCACCCATTTCACGACACTGTCGTCCGTATAGATCTGATACAGCAGGTCATAGTAGGAATCCATGAGAAGATTCAGATTGTCATCGATCTGCTTCAGGTTCTGCTGTGTCAGCGTCCTTGTATTCTCCCTCATCAGATGCACCGTATTGTAAGGCAGAAACACGCCCACGCAAAGAAGCGGTACCATCGACGTGAGTATGAAAATGCTGATCAGCCTGCTTCTGAGGCTTCGCTTTGCCATAAGAACTCCATTCCTCCGCATAGGCCGGGCAGCAGTCGCCTCCCGGGCGCAAATGTGAAAAAGGCTGCCTGATACAAGGTCAGACAGCCCTGATGATACTCATATCTTACCCCTTTACGGCCCCGTTTGTCATTCCCGCAATGATATATTTCTGCATGAAAATGAAGATCAGGGCGACGGGTATGATCGTGACGATGGCAAATGCAGACAGATAGCTCCACTTCGTCCCGTACTGTCCCATGAAGTTGAAAATGCCGGCGGTAATCGGACGCTTCTGCTGGTCCAGGATAAAGGTCATCCCGTAAGCCAGGTCGCCCCAGGCATAGAGGAAGGAGAAAATCGCGCACACAATGATGCCGGGCTTTGCCACCGGTACCAGAATTCTCCTGAATGCCCCGAATCTCGTACACCCGTCGATATAAGCCGCCTCTTCCAGTTCTTTCGGAATGGAAGCAAAGTAGTTCTTCAGGATCAGGACGGAAAAGGGAATTCCGATCGTCGCGTCCGCGAAGATGGCTGACCACCAGGTATTATACACGTGCATTCCCTTGAACATGATGAACATCGGCGTCAGCAGCACGGATACCGGCAGCATCTGCGTGACAAGGAAGAACAGCAGCATGAGCTTTCTGCCCTTATAGCGGTACTTCGCTATGGCGTATGACGCCGGCACCGCCAGAAGGACAGCGATGATCATGGATCCGATGGAAATGAGGAAGCTGTTCGCAAAGGAGCGGAACATATTAAAATCTCCGGTCTCTACCTGAGCGGCATAGGACTGCGTGTTCAGGACATGCGGATAAAAGGTGGGCGGATTCATGAATATTTCCTTCTCGGTCTTCAGAGACGTGATCAGCGTCCAGAACAGAGGAAAGAAAAGAATGCAGAGAATCAGGATGGAAAGGATACATAAAACAACATTTTTACTTCCGGTAATCTTTTTCTCTTCCCCCATTTCTTCAGTCCTCCTCTCCCTGCAGTGTGATTCTTAAATAAATGATCCCTACCATCAGAAGGATCAGGAGCAGCACATTCGCAACCGCGGAGCCCATACTGTAATTAAACAGTTCGAAAGACTGCTTATAAGAATATGTCGACAGAAGGTGTGTGGAATTGACCGGTCCCCCGTTCGTCATCACATATACCAGGTCGTAAACTTTAAAGGTATAGATAAAGCCGAGTACCAGAACCGACTCGATCGTGGGCCTAAGCAGGGGCAGGGTTATGCGGAAGAAGCTCTGCCTTGCATTTGCGCCGTCGATGGCCGCGCTTTCATACAGCTCCTGCGGAATCGTTGTGAGTCCGGTAGAAAGAAGAATCGTGTTGAACGGGATCCCGATCCAGACATTTGCAATAATGACAACCAGCATGGCTGTTTTCGAGCTGGTCAGCCAGTCAATATTCTGTGTGATCAGATGGATCGACCGCAGAATATAATTCACGACCCCGATATCCGTCGCGAACAGGAGCTTAAATACCAGCGCCGTTACCGTCATCGGGATCATCCAGGGAATCATGAGGAGACCGCGGACGGTTTTGGCCGTGCTGAATGACTTGTTCAGGAACAGTGCCAGCGCAAATCCGATCAGAAACTGGAATAGCAGGCAGGAAACCGTGAATATCAGTGTATTGCTGAGCGATTTCAGAAAAACCGGATCGTGAAAAAGCTTTATGTAATTCTCAATCCCGATGATATGTTTTTCCCCTCTCGACAGGTTCGCCACCGTCACATCCTGCAGACTCAGCACGATATTGCTGATGATCGGATATCCGACAAAGATCAGCATATAGATACATGCCGGAAGGGAGAACAACAGCCCTGCATTTTCATGGCGAAAGAATCGTTTGATACTGTTCACAGCAAAAAATCCCCCTTTTTATGATTTCTCATCAATTATAGATCGCAGGAGCCCTGCTTCTGTATGTGAGAAATCCTTGAAAAGGGGGAATTACCTAATCTGCGTTGTCCTATTTCACACTTTTTCGATACTCTGTCGGCAGCTGCCCTGTGATCTCCTTAAAGATCCGGCTGAAATA
>CADCQE010000233.1 GCA_902803505.1 uncultured Lachnospiraceae bacterium
GAGACGAGAACGGCTGCTGACCTGGTAAATGAAGCGAGCGAGCGGGAGCTCTTCCACATCATACGGGACTATGGTGAGGAGCGCTTCGCACAGAACATTGCGAAACACATCGTTGAGAGACGATCACGAATGCCAATCAAGACAACTGGGGAGTTAGTCGAGATCATCCGTGCGTCAATCCCGATGAAAATGCAGAAAACCGGCGGCCATCCCGCCAAGAGAACCTTCCAGGCCCTGCGCATCGAACTGAACGGAGAGCTTACGGCGCTGGAGGATTCCCTCGATGGGATGATTGACCTCCTGAAGGACGGCGGGCGCCTGTCGGTCATCACATTTCATTCTCTCGAAGACCGGATCGTGAAAGCGGCATTTCGGAGAAATGAAAATCCCTGCACCTGTCCTCCGGATTTCCCGGTCTGTGTGTGCGGGAAAAAACCAAAAGGCTTTGTTGTCACAAGAAAGCCGATTCTTCCCAGCGAGGAGGAAATGGAGGAAAACCCGCGGGCGGGGAGTGCAAAGCTGCGGGTATTTGAACGAAAGGTCAGTGATTAAATGGCGGCACGGGGGACTGCACGAAGGGTAAATGAAAGATCGGATACAATGCAGTACCGTGTCAGCGGGACGACCGCCTATGTTCCCGAGCGCTTGCCGCCAAAGAGAGCGCGGATCCGGGAAGTGTCATCGGAGACACGCAGGAACCGTGCGAAAGCCAGTGCTCTTAACTTATATTTTGTGATATTTCTCACACTTGTTTCCATCGCAACTGTGTACACCTGCGTTCGCTATCTTCAGCTGAAGGCGACGCTGAAAGCACAGATCACTGCCAATGAGAAGCTTGAATCTACACTTGTCAATCTCCGGTCCGAGAATGATGCTTTGCTTGAAAATGTGAACAACACGCAGGATTGGAACCACATAAAAGATGTCGCAATTAACGAATTGGGAATGAAGTACGCGACAGAGGATCAGATCGTGTGGTATAATACCGACGATTGTAGTTATGTCAGACAATATTCCGACGTGCCGAAATAGTTCATCAGGGCGCGCCGGCCGGGAGCTGTCTTGAATGTGATAAAGACCGTTCAGCCCAATCGGAACGGAAGAAGATACAGAAAACTGAATGCATCGATGCGAAAGAAGCTGGCAGGACTGTTTGTATTCGTCGTGCTGGCTTTCATTTGTCTGCTTATAAGGATGACCTTCATCAACGCGTCCAGCGGGGCGAAGTACAAGAGGATCGTGCTGGCGAATTCGCAGTCCCAGTACTCTTCCACATCCCTGGCGTACAAGAGAGGAGACATCCTCGACCGGAACGGGAACCTCCTTGCCTCCTCCGAGAAGCGCTACAACGTAATACTGGACTGCTCCGTCACCAATGCCAGCGAGGACTATGTGGAACCCACCGTGACAGCCCTCGTGACTCTCTTCGGAGCGGACGAGTTTACCATCCGCCATCTCCTCGAGGATGAGAAGACCAGGTCCTCCCAGTACCAGGTGGTGGCTGAGAAAGTGACCGTGGAGGACAAGCAGGCATTTGACCAATATAAGGAATACACGCCGGACAAGAGTCTCAGCAAGGAATCTCAGGAAGAAGAGCGGAAGAAACGGGAGAATGTGCGCGGGATCTGGTTCGAAGAGGAATACGTGCGCGTCTATCCTCTCGGATCTCTCGCGGGCGATGTGCTCGGATTCGTCTACGACAAGGATCAGGCGGACTGGGGCCTGGAGGGCTATTACAACAACACGCTCCGCGGGATAGACGGAAGAAAATACGGCTACTGGGGATCTGATTCCCAGATCGAGCAGACGATCGTGGACCCCGTGGACGGGGACAGCATCAAATGCACGCTGGATGCCAACATCCAGGCAGTCGCGGAGAACACGATCGCGAACTTTGAGACCATTTATAAAAATGGACCCTTCTCCCAGACGACTGCTGCGAAGCACATCGGTGTGGTGGTCATGAATCCCAATAACGGCCAGGTTCTGGCCATGGCGAATTCGGAGCAGTACGATCCCAACAACCCCAGGGACCTGACGGCGTATTACCCGCAGTCCCAGATCGACGCCATGTCCTCTACCCAGAAGGCGGAGGCCCTGAGCGGGATCTGGAAGAATTTCTGTGTCTCGGATTCCTATGAGCCGGGCTCTGTCTTCAAGCCCGTCACTGTGTCCTCAGCCCTTGAGTGCGGGGCGCTCAGCGGGACAGAGCATTTTTACTGCGACGGCTTCGAGACGGTGGCCGGCATCAGGATCAAATGCTCCGACATCGAAGGCCATGGGGAGGAGACGCTGCAGGACGTGGTCCGGAATTCCTGCAACGATGGACTGATGCAGATCGGCGCTCTCATGGGAGTTGACGACTACTGCAAATACCAGCGCATGTTTAATTTCGGAAGCCGCACGGGCATGGACCTGTCCGGTGAGGCCTCCGGGATCATCGGCGACGCGGACACGATGGGATCCGTGGATCTGGCCACGGCGACCTTTGGCCAGGGCTTCACCTGCACGATGGTGCAGGAGATCGCGGCCATCAGCGCCGTGATCAACGGCGGGTACTATTATCGCCCCCACATCGTCAGCTGTGTGCAGAGCAGCGGCGGTGTTGTGAAGCGCTCCTATGACAATGTCCTCATGAAGCAGATTCTCTCGCCGGATGTGTCGGAGTCCCTGCGCACATTTATGAGAGCGAGTGTGGAAAGCGGCACCAGCAAGTACGCGAAGGTGGACGGCTATTCCATGGGAGGCAAGACAGGTACGGCTCAGAAGATTCCCAGAGGAAATGGCAAGTACCTCGTCTCCTGGATCGGCTTTGTACCCGCTGAGGATCCGCAGTGCCTGATCTACTGCGTCGTTGACGAGCCGAATGTCTCTGACCAGGCGGATAACCGGTATCCGCAGTGGATCGCGAGGGATATTTTAAAGCAGATTCTCCCGTATCTGGGCATCTACCCGGATGAGCCCTCCCACAGTGAAAATGAGTACCTCAAGATGGATTTTGACAATCCCACCGGTGAGAAGGTCATTACGTCTCCTATGGAAATGGAGGAGGAAGAGCTTGAGGACGAGACTGCCGCTGCGGCGGGGGAAGAGGAGGAACCGGAGAGTTATATCGCTTCCATCGATGAGGACGGGAACCTGCTGAATGCTGACGGGCATTTTATTGATGCCGAGGGGTATCTCATTAATGATGACCTCGATTATGTCGATGAAAATGACAATGTCGTCGACGAGGCCTTTAAGATCCGCGCGGGTGAGAAGTCGAAGGCTCCGAAGCCGGACGGGGAGGCTGAAGAGAGAGAGGATCTCGGCCCGACGAATGCGGATACTGTGGCGGATACGAATGTCCCTGAGGTGCAGGGGAATGAGGATGCGTCGGAGACGGCGGGCGGGAATACGCTTGAGACGGACGGCTATACCAATGAGGAAGCCGGGCTGACGCTGTGAGGTGGATGAGCGGGCCGATGAGAAGGCCGGGCTGACGCTGTGAGATTTTGCGGGAAAGAGCAAGGGGGGAGAGACAATGATTGATGTGACGACAATTGTGCCTGCGATTGATGTGACGACGATTGTGCCTGTGTTTGTTGCATTTGCGATCTGTGCAATACTTGAACCGATTTTGATTCCGGTGTTGCGGAATCTGAAGATGAGCCAGACGGAGCGCACTTACGGAATGGAGACGCACCTGAAGAAGGCGGGGACACCTACGATGGGCGGCATCGCGATTATTATTGCGTTTACGGTAGCTTCTCTTATTTTTCTGCCGCGGTTTCCGAGGACCGGTCCGGTTCTGTTCCTGACACTGGCTTTCGGTCTCATTGGTTTTGTGGATGACTATCTGAAGGTGGTGAAGCACAATTCTGACGGCCTCATCGCATGGCAGAAGCTGATTATGGAGGCGGTGGTCACGCTTGTGTTCTGCCTGTATCTGGTGCTCGGGACGAAGACTTCGCTTGCGATCCGGATCCCGTTTAGCGGCGGCAGTATCGTGGATATCGGCTTTTGGGCTTATCCGCTTCTTTTCTTTGCAGTGCTCGGTACTGTGAATGCCGTGAATTTTACGGATGGACTGGACGGGCTGTCCAGTTCGGTGACGGCTGTAGTGGCAGTGTTCTTTCTTATTGTGTCGACTCTGATCGGCAGCGGGACGGCTCCTGCCGCGAGTGCGCTTCTTGGGGCACTGATGGGCTTTCTGCTTTACAATGCGTATCCGGCGCAGGTCTTTATGGGGGACACGGGGTCGCTGGCGCTCGGCGGGTTCGTGGTCGGGATGGCGTATATGCTTCAGATGCCGCTTTATATCCTGATTTTTGGGATTGTTTATCTGTGTGAGATTCTTTCGGTGATGATCCAGGTGACGTATTTTAAGGCGACGCATGGGAAGAGGATTTTTAAGATGACGCCGATTCATCATCATTTTGAGAAATGCGGGTGGTCGGAGAGCAGGATTGTGACGACGTTTACGGTTGTGGGGGTGCTGGCCGGGATGGTGGCGCTCATAGCGTTGTGAGGTTGGCTCTCAAGTGAAGAGTGACGCTTGGTCCGATGAGCATCCTCACCTCCTTCGGAAGATATTTCTCGTTCGTCGATCCCGCTTTCGAAGAGGTGCTA
>CADCQE010000234.1 GCA_902803505.1 uncultured Lachnospiraceae bacterium
GTAATTGCCGAAGGCAATTGCTTAGATTAACTGCATATAGGGAAAACGAAAGCTTCTGCGCAGCAGATAATTTCGTTAACGGCTATAGAAATCGTTCGCAACCCGCTAAGAGGGACCCAAATGAAACACGAATCACTGTATGATGAAGAATGGAAGCTGCTCCGCCATATTCCAAACCAGATCCTCGCAGCAATGGCCGTTCAGATTCTTGAGGCGGAGAATATTCCCGTCTACAAGCTGGATGGCGCCATCGGCGTCCATCTTCCGGGGCTGGGCGGGTCAAAAGTGTATGTTCGCGGCTGCGACCTGGATCGGGCAGAGCGGATTCTCAAAGAGATTGAGAGCGGGCAGGACAAGGCACCGTCATCGCACAACTGCTTGAATGGTGAACGAGATACATGAGAACGATGAAATTCAAGATCATCTCCGGCGTGCTGCTTCTCCTGATCCTGACGCTCCTCTTTGGCATTGTGCTGTACAGGTCCTATCTGAAGATCAATCACTCCTTGTACGAGGACGGTTCTTACCGTCCCCGTGCTACACTCACCGCCGCTTTCTCCTGTCTTTTCCTGCCTGCTGATAGTAAGCGGCCTTCGCTTCGTACATCACCTTGTCTGATTCTATGACCAGCATCTCCGCGGTCAGGCCTTCGTCGCCATAATCCTCCGCAATGGCATAACCGGCAGACACGCTCAGTGTCTGTACCTTGCTGCCGTGCCAGTTGTCCGTCTCCAGTTTCAGCAGCAGAAGGGCCTGCTCTACTTCCTCCCGGTGCATCGTGGCCAGGACTACGAATTCGTCCCCGCCGGTGCGGTAGCAGCAGTCCCCGGCATCCAGCGCCTTCACAATACAATCCGCCGTTCCGCAGATCAGCTCGTCCCCTGCCTCATGTCCCAGGCTGTCATTGACCCGCTTAAGTCCGTTGATGTCGATGGTAAATGCAACAAGGTTCGCAGGGATGGATCCGGCAGCCTGATAGGACTCGAGTGCCCGGGTATAGGCGGAGCGGCTGAACACCCCGGTCAGGGCATCCGTGTCAATCTGATGCTGCTGCTTCGCCAGATGGTCATCCATTTTCAGGGATGTAAACTCCGTAAAATGAATGTAAAGGAGCATCGCCCCGATCGTAAGTGACAGATAGGCCGTCCTGACCTTCAGTTTCAAAAGCTCCTGGAGCACAATCCCCGCGATCACCAGAAACATGGTGGCATAGAGAGAAGCCCGGTTGTGCCTGCGGAAGGCCCGGCTATACTGAATGAATTGTATGAGCACGATCGCGATGACGCTCACATAGATCACTATGTAGAATACATACATGGGGCCGTGGGTATAATAGCCCTGATCGTCGATGGTGATCATCCAGCCGCCAATCGCTGCAATGATCTGTATCACAGTATTGATGATCAGCAGGCCGAAAAGAAAATGCTTCATACGGCTTTTCGGCCGCAGCTGGAAGGCCAGGGCTCCTCCTGCGATTGGTGTCAGAATATAATCGACACATTTAATAAAAGTCAATATCCCCGACGGAAAATCTGTCCGGCCATTAAAATAGACACCCAGATATTCGGCCACAGATGAGAGTGCGATCAGCGAATACGTGAGATAGAGCAGCTGCTTGTCCATCTGCTTAAGGCGGGCATTTTCATAAACCAGCAGGCAGAGGATGCCCAGAGATGCCCAGCTGAGAAATGTAATTGCGCTATAGTAAATTGACATAAATACTGCCTCTCCAAAGAATCGTTTGTTCAGGCAAGAGCTTTCCTTTCAATAAATCCTTGCTTGAAAAAGTCCCGGAAGCAATCCAGAGGGACTGAATTTTGAAAACAATGTCCTATAATAGCATGCAGTTTGGAAAAGTCAAGAAACAGAATCCATTCAGCACAAAAGTGGAACACTGTGTGGAAAATCAAGCATCATGAACCATCCCCTTGTCTCACGATATGTGTTATACTTCAATATCATGCTGCGGCTTGGCACCCTGCAAGATGGGGAAACTTTAGGCCGGGAAGGTGAAGCACTGCCGCGCCGGCAAGATCATGGAGCTTCAGTGTTGACAGAAATACCACTGATTGAGCAAGAAGGAAATGCGCGCAATGAACACATATTTATATACGAAGTGGGGCAGAGATCTCTCGGCAGAGCACGTGCTGGAAGAGTATCCCCGCCCAAAGCTTTGCCGCAAGGAGTATGTCATATTGAATGGCTTATGGCAGTACGCCTTTACCGGCAGCAGGCATTTCCCTGAGAAATACGACGGAGAGATCCTTGTGCCCTTCTCACCGGAAGCGTCTCTCTCAAGAGTGGGGCGCCAGCTGCAGCCCGATGAGTATTTGCATTATTACAGAGAGCTTGTCATTCCCGGGACAAATGGGAAACGGCGGTGGATTCTTCATTTCGGGGCAGTGGATCAGAGCTGCTGTGTCTACATTAATGAGCAAAAGGCGGGAAGGCATTCCGGCGGGTATCTTCCTTTTTCCATTGATATCACTCCATTTGTGAAGACCGGGGCCAATACGCTCCGTGTCGTCGTAAAGGACCTGTCAGACAGCTCCTATCATTCAAAAGGCAAGCAGTCCCTTGAGCGGGGAGGGATGTGGTACACGGCGCAGAGCGGGATCTGGCAGACCGTCTGGATGGAACCCGTGCCGGAGCAGTATCTCAGCGACCTCCTGATCGAGCCGGATTATGACGGATCGAAGATCGTGATTGCGGCAAACAGCAATCATCCGGAAGAAAGGTTTCCGGTACACGCGGAGATCTCTTATCAGGGAAAGGTCCTTAAGGAAGCAGATTTTTTCAGCGGTGAAGCAGCAGAAGTGGCGCTGGAGCATTTTGAGAGCTGGACTCCCGAGACACCGCATTTATACGATATTCGTCTCTCCATGTGCGAAGATGCCGTGAGCTCCTATTTTGCCATGCGGAAGATCGGAGTCGGAAAGGACATCCGCGGGATCCCCCGTTTCTTTTTGAATAACAAGCCCTACTTTCACTGCGGGGTTCTGGATCAGGGATATTACCCGGACGGGCTCTACACGGCGCCCTCCGATGAAGCCCTGCAGCATGACATTCGAGCCATGAAGGATCTCGGCTTCAACATGCTGCGGAAGCACATGAAGATCGAACCGGCCAGGTGGTATTACCACTGCGACCGGATCGGAATGCTTGTGTGGCAGGATATGGTGTGCGGCGGAGACAATTATCTGTCATGGTTTATCTTTCTTCCAAACGCATTTCCGTGGATCGGGAGAAGCGTGCGGGATCGCCATGATTTCCTCTTCTCCAGAAGAGAGCGGCGCGGGAAGATCGAATATATAAGGGAAATGAAAGAAACGGTCAGGCTGCTGCGGCACTACCCCTGCGTTGCCGCGTGGGTGCCGTTCAATGAAGGCTGGGGACAGTTTCAGGCCTCAGCCGTATCCAGAATGATCCGGGACATGGATCCCTCCCGCATCATTGATGAAGCGAGCGGCTGGTTTGACCAGGGAGGCGGCGACGTCCACAGTATTCATCAATACTGGGGTCATTTCTTCATCCGGAAAAGAAGGCGGGTTGTGGCGATCACGGAATGCGGCGGGTTCTCCTACAGAATCCCGGGCCACTGTCTCTGCGACGAGGTATACGGATACCGAAAATACAAATCCGGCAGGAAATTGACCAAAGGGATCTCCGATTTCTGGACCTGGGAGCTGATCCCGAATGTCAAAAGAGGGCTGAGTGCCGTCATCTACACACAGGTTTCGGACGTCGAGGACGAGGTAAACGGCTTTCTCACCTATGACAGAGAATGTATGAAAGTTGACAGAGCCGTTATCAGAAGGAAGAACCGGGAGCTGCTCGGGGCATTTCTTGAGGCAGTAGGCCGGAGAAAATGATGCGGCAGGGACGGTTCCGTCCCTGCCGCATCATTTTCTTGCCCTGTCGCATCATCACTCAAACTCAGATTCCTTCTCAAGAATGCTGCCGTCCGCCGCGCTGATCTCGTAGTTGTATTCCATCCCGTCCGGTGCGACAAATTCCACATCGAACTTTTCAAGGCCGTCGTCAATATCCTTCGCACATTTTTTCAAAGTCACTTCGATCTCAGTATATCCTGCATCCTTCAGCGCAATCGCCTTGGCGCTCTCTTCCGTGACCTCGCCCGGAGCCGTTTCTTCCTGTGCTGCATACATAGCGGCCAGTTCCGCTGATTTCTTCATCAGCGCTGCATATTCATTATCATCATCCGCTTCCCAGGGCTCTTTCTCAACATTGAACAGATCCCCTGTCTTGGCATCGAACTTGTAATCATTCTTAACCTCACCGGGAAGCATGAGCCCGATCTCATAAAGGACCATGCCGTTATCGTATTCCATTCCCGACTTGTAGTAGAGCACCTTCGTCTCGTCAGCGGGAGCCATTTCCTCAAGTGCATTCATCGCGGAAGTGCTGATGACGGCAGATGCTTCATTTGAATAGAAATCAAAGTAGTTGACCGGCTCATCAAGCAGTGCCTTGAACTCTGCCTCATCTTCCGCTTCCCACGGCTCCACTTCCTTCTCAATGACCTCGCCCGTATCTGCGCTGATCTTATAATCATATTTGTTCTCGCCCGGGATCAGGAAATCAATTTCATAAATTTCAAGCCCGTTCTCATAGTCGTTCGTCTTCTTGTATAAGGTCACAGCATCTTCTGTAAGTCCTGCATCTTTAAGCGCGGCTTCCACTGCCGTATCAAAATTCATCTCCACAGCTGCTGCTTCACTCCCGGTGCTCTCTGCCGCACCTACGCTCAGAGAAGCGCTGGCCATTGTGATGCCCATAATCGTGACTGCTGCAATTCCTGTAAGCTTTTTCATTTTAGATCTCCTTTTTCCGGCTGCGCTGTTGTGTTTTTCAATGTGATAGACTGATCATACTAGAAAAAGAATCACAGTTCAAGCACACATTGAAGCCATGTCGCCTATGGACAGTTACTATTCACGGCCCCTCCCGCTACAGGCCACAGACCATCCGTGCTTCGCACGTATGTCGCAGCTAAAGCTGCTTATGTCTGAGGCTGTAGAGGGAGGTTCCTGCTTCACAGGCCTTATCTGCAATCAGAACCTGTCTCATTCATGCAAGCATGATGAGCCA
>CADCQE010000235.1 GCA_902803505.1 uncultured Lachnospiraceae bacterium
ATATTGTACCCCGTGGTCGGATTCTGCTGGTGCCCGGTCATGCCCGTGATGGAGTTGGCCAGGATGATCACCGTGGAATTGCTTCCGTTGTAGGCGATATTTGCAAGGCCGGTCATACCGGAATGCATGAACGTAGAGTCGCCGATGACGCAGACCGTCCTGCTCTCCGCGTCCGCTCCGAGAGCCTTGTTGAAGCCGTGAATTGAGGAGACGGAGGCCCCCATGCAGAGGGTGGTCTCAATTGCCCCAAGCGGCGCCACAGCTCCGAGCGTGTAACAGCCGATGTCCCCAAGGACAGTGGCTTTGAGCTTCTTCAGGGTGTAGAAGAGGCCGCGGTGCGGACATCCCGGGCACATGACGGGCGGGCGCATGGGCAGCTGCTCATCGAGGCTCCGGCCGCTGTGAACCTCGCCCCCCAGAGCCTTCGCGATCAGGTTCTGGGAGAATTCACCGCAGAGGGGGAGCAGGTCCTTGCCATGAACCTCAATGCCGAGAGACTTCACGTGATTCTCCATGATGGGATCCAGTTCTTCTACGACTACGAGCTTCTCCACTTTGGAGGCGAAGTCGCGGATCATTTTCTCGGGAAGAGGATAGGCCATGCCGATCTTCAGGATGGAAATGCTGTTGCCGAACACTTCTTTCACATATTGATAGGAGGTGGAAGAGGTGATGACGCCAAGCTTTGTGCCTCCCATCTCCACGCGGTTGATGCCGGAGTTCTCCGCAAATTCGACCAGGCGCTTCGTGCGCTCTTCAACAAAGGGGTGGCGACGCCTGGCATTGCCGGGCATCATGACATACTTTGCAATATCCTTCGTGTAAGCCTTCACGGGAACCGTGCGCTCGCCTGTGTCCACAACGGACTGGGAGTGGGCCACGCGGGTGCACATTTTTAAGAGAACGGGAGTGTCATACTCCTCGGAGATCTCATAGGCCTTCCTGGCAAATGCGAGTGCCTCCGCAGAATCCGAGGGCTCAAGCATCGGAACCTTTGAGGCGATGGCGTGATGGCGGGAGTCCTGCTCGTTCTGGGAGCTGTGCATGCCGGCGTCGTCCGCCACCACGATCACGAGTCCCGCGTTGACTCCGGTGTAGGACATTGTGTAGAGAGGGTCAGCGGCGACGTTGAGCCCCACATGCTTCATGGCGCAGAATGAGCGCCTGCCTGCAAGAGATGCGCCAAATGCGGACTCCATGGCAACCTTCTCGTTGGGGGCCCATTCACAGTAGACGTCATCGTATTTTGCAAGCTCTTCCGTGACTTCCGTGCTCGGTGTGCCCGGGTAACTGGAAGCAAAGCAGATGCCCGCTTCATAAAGCCCCCTTGCGACAGCCTTATTGCCCAGCATTAGTTGTCTCATAATAGATCCTTCTTTCTTATTTGGTGAGAGTAATCTCAAAAAATCTTAGCACGTTAATGCGATAAAGTAAAGAAAAATAGTTTACTTCGCCTCGAGAATCGTGCGGAGCTCTTCCGGAGTCAGTGACAATGAGCGCAGATGGCGGATTGTCTCTCCCTGATCGCTCCAGGGTGAGTCCGTTCCGAAGAGGATGCGGCCGGGCCCATAGGCACGGACGATCCTGACAAATAATCTGTCGCTTAACATCGCAGTGTCGCTCTCCTTCCAATATCCGTCAGTGAGAGGCCTGAAGCGGCCTAAGGAGAAGGCGGTGTCCAGATAGACAGGTCCGGCTTCAAGCATCTCCGGCGCCAGGCGGAGGACGTCCTCCCATTCCAGCCAGCCGCCCATGTGCGCCAGGACAAAACGGAAACCGGGATGCGCCGGGTCCGCTTCCGGGAACGCATCACTGTCCTCCCGGCCGGCCCGGTCCGCTCTTACTGCCTTCAGCTCCCTCAGCGCGTGCAGCGCCATCTGCGGGGAACAGCGCTTTACTCCGGGGAAGCCGATGTCGAATCCGCCGTGCAGTACTACGGCGAGTCCCAGCTCGGCACAGCGGTCATAGATCCGGAGCAGGCGGATGTCGTCCAGGTCCGCCCCCTGATAGACGGGGTGCAGCTTGATGCCGGGGAAGCCGAGCTCTTTGATCCGCTTCAGCTCGCTGTGATAGTCTGCATAATCCGGGTGCATCGCGCCGTACGCAATGAGACCCAGGCGCTCCCGCTCCTCCATCCTGCGCGCCGCCGAGTCGTTAATGCCGGTGACTTGGGCGGGTGAGGTGGCGACAGAGAGAACCACAGAGCGGTCGATGCCGTTTTTCTTCATAGATTCTGCAAGCATGCGGTCTGTCCCGTCGACGAACGGAAGCAGATGGGACCGGCCGGAGAGTGCATCAAGAGCCCGGGGGGCCAGGGCCTCCGGGAATGTGTGGGCGTGGTAGTCAATAATCATGGTATGCTTTTGTCCTTTCTTGCGGGTCAGAGGGACGGTTCTCGGTGACCCGCTATTATGTAAACTGAGAACCGTCCCTCTGGCCCGCAATCCTCTGTTGGCAAAGTAATTCGATAGTGAGTATAATAAACCTATCTTTAAAAAGAGGAAATAGAATTCTTTTCCGTATTTTAATCGAACTTTAATGTTTCCCCAAAGCTGTTTTAAGAAGAGGCTGATAAGATAAGCACCATCAGAAACAGAGAAAACAGCAGCGACAAAAGAAGAGTCGGAGAAAGGAAAGGGAACATCATGGATAATCTGGAAAAGGTTGAAAAGCTGCGCGAGAGAGCAAATGTAACTTATGAAGAAGCGAAGGCAGCACTGGAGGCAAACAATTGGGATCTGCTCGACGCAATGGTCGCTCTGGAGAAGGCCGGCAAGACCGAGAGCCCCAAGCAGGAGAACTACTCCACCAGCTACGAGCAGCAGGAACAGTATGTGAGGGTGCAGGAGAAGATTGAGGAGGAGCAGGCTAAGGCTACCCATAGCCGCACACTCGGAGAGGCGCTCCGGAGATTCTTCCGGATCTGCCGCGACAACTATTTTGTCGTCTCGCATCATGGGAACGTCATCTTCCAGCTTCCTCTGATTGTGACGATCCTGATCCTGCTCTTTACCTGGAAGGTTACGGTGCCGGTGCTCCTGATCTCGCTCTTCTTCGGCGTCCACTATTCCTTCGCGGGAAAGGATGATCTTAAGGGAGCAAACCGCTTTATGGACACGGCGAGCAATGTGGCGGACAATATCAAAGAAGGATTTCAGAACGGCGGAAAGAAAGACGAGCAATAAAGAAGGAATCAATTGTTCTTGAAGAGGTGGTAGAATATGTCAGCAAATATTCTGGTGGTAGAGGATGAGGAGAAGCTTGCGCGCTTTGTGGAGCTGGAGCTCCTCCACGAGGGCTACAAGGTGGAGACTGCGGGCAGCGGCCGCAAGGCGCTGGAGCGGGCGACAGAGGTGCAGTTCGATCTCATCCTCCTCGATATTATGCTGCCGGAGCTCAACGGACTCGAGGTGCTGCGCCGTCTGATGAAGGAGCGGCCGACTCCGGTGATCCTGCTGACGGCGCGGGATGCCGTGATGGATAAGGTCTCCGGGCTGGACGCAGGGGCCGTGGATTACATCACGAAGCCCTTTGCGATCGAGGAGCTGCTGGCGCGCATCCGTGTCGCCCTGAAGCTCCACCCCGCGATGAGTGCGGGCATGGGGGCACCTGAGAATGCCGATACAGGCAGGGAAGGTGTCTTCACCTGGGGCCCTCTGACCCTCGATGATCCGCGGCACCGGGTGACCTTCCATTCCCACGAGATCACTCTGACGAATCGGGAGTTCCTGATGCTGAAGACACTACTTGAGAACAAAGACATCGTATTGTCCCGGGACACCCTCCTTGAGAGGGTCTGCGGTTATGAGTACGTCGGGGAGACGAATGTCATCGATGTCTACATCCGCTATCTGAGATCCAAGATTGACGACGTCTTCGATGTGAAAGTGATCCACACGGTGAGAGGCGTCGGATACGTGATCAAGTCCTGGGAGTCATAGAGCCGGGATTCCCGGGTGAAGAAGATGGAGAAATACGCGGAGAATCTGAAAGAAAAAGAAGCGGAAGCAGGGATCCCGGAGCGGAAGATGCGGCGCCGGGAAGTGCCTGCGCAAAAGGAAAGAGAGGGCGAATATCGGAAGAGTGCCTGCAAGGGGAAGGAACAGCAGAAGCAGATCCTTAAGGAGAAGAAGAGGCTGCGGAGGGAATTGAGGGAGAAGCCGGCAGGAGAGGAGCAGACCAGGCGCGTCACATCCATCACGCGGAGGCTGCATGCCCACGTGCTGGGCAAGCAGCTGCTGACATGCTTCTGGCTGGACCTTCTTCTGGGCGCGGCAGCATTTTTCTGTTTCATCATGAGTGCGGAATACATGCGCTTCGGCGCCTGGAGCTGGGACACGAAGCGCTCCTTTGAGCTAGCTGCGCTGGGGGAGCACTTATGGTACAGAGCCCAGAAAGCCGACAGCAGCCAGGTGGCGCTCATCGACATCCAGCCGTTTTTGCGCATCCTGATCCCTGTGCTGATCGGTCTTTTTGTCCTGCAGCTCATCTCGAACCTGCTGCAGTACCGGGAAGAGGACAAGAAGATACGGAAAATCCTGAACCCGATCAATGAGATCGCACTGCAGGCAGACCGTCTCAGCAAGATGTCGTTTACAGAGGAGAAATACCAGCTTCTCGAGGACGCCATCGAGAAGATTCAGCCGGAGGACACCAGGACGCTGTCCTTTGGCGATTCAGATCTCGTCGGGGTGGAGGCGGCGATGAACAACCTGCTCCTGAGGATGCGGGACACATACAGGCAGCAGGCGCGCTTTGTCAATGACGCCTCCCATGAGCTGAGGACGCCGATCGCAGTGATCCAGGGGTATGCGAATATGCTGGACCGCTGGGGCAAGGAGGATGAAAAGATTCTTGACGAATCCATCACGGCGATCCGCAACGAATCCGATCACATGAATCACCTCGTGGAACAGCTGCTGTTCCTCGCCCGCGGCGACAGCGGCAAGACGCTTGTGAAGAGGGAGCCGGTCGACCTCGTGGGCATGATGCAGGAGATCTACGAGGAATCCTTCATGATCGACGAGGGACATCTGTACCGCTTCCGGCCGGCCATCGGAACCTTCTCCTCCGATGTGCCGTCCGCCGGGGGAGACGGCACTCTCTCCGCGGAGGATGCGGACCGGCATCTGCCCAAGCTGGACTTCAGCGCGGACGCCGCCCTTCTGAAGCAGGCCGTGCGCATCCTCGTGGACAACGCCGCCAAGTACACCCAAAAAGGGGATGAGATCCTTCTGTCTGTCGGCAGGAGTGCTGACGGATCTGTTTACCTGGAAGTACAAGATACGGGAATCGGTATGGCTGAGGCCGACGTACAGCATATGTTTGAGCGCTTTTACCGCTCGGATGAAGTCCGCTCCTATCAGGGTACAGGGCTGGGACTGTCCATCGCGAAATGGATCGTGGATAAACACGGCGGGCATTTTGAGATCCTCTCCCGGACCGGCCTGGGAACGAGGATCCGGATCGTTCTGCCGGAAACATAAATCCGCGTAAGAATCTATGTGAAGGGCATGGAGGCCGCTTATGAGAATAGCAGTTGTGACAGGAGCTTCAAGCGGGCTTGGCAGGGAATATATCCTGCAGATCAATAGCTCAGAGACGAATATTGACGAGATCTGGGCGATTGCGAGAAGACGGGAGAGACTTGAGGAATTGAAGGCGGCATCCGGGATTCCGGTGCGGGTGTTTCCTTTGGATCTCCTTGACAAGAAGAGCATTGCCGCGCTGGGAGAGGTACTGGATCGGGAGAAGCCGGTGGTCGCACTTCTGATTAATGCCGCAGGGTTTGGCAAGATCGGAGGGAGCCTGGAGGTCGGCATGGATGCCTCGGACCGCATGATCGGCCTGAACTGCCGCAGCGCAGTGGATATGACCTTCTTGTGCATCCCTTATATGGAGAGGGGATCCCGGATTATGGAGGTGTGTTCCACGGCGGCCTTCCAGCCCTTTCAATATCTGAATGTCTACGCGGCCTCCAAGGCCTTCCTGTACCGCTTCAGCCGCGCCCTGCGGGTGGAGCTGCTTGGAAAGGGAATTCGGGTCACGGCGGTCTGTCCCTACTGGATTCGGGATACGGAGTTTATTCCGGTGGCCAGGACAGAGGGGGCCGAGACAGGAAGAGATCCGGCAGGGACAGTCCCTGCCGGATCCGGAGGAAGCAAAGCAGTGCGCCATTTTCCCCTGTCCTCAAAAGTATCCTCGGTCGCCTCGCATTCCCTCCGCGCGTCCAGAATGGGGCTGCCGGTATCGACACCCGGTATTGTCTGCACGCTCCACTGGATCTTTGCGAAATTCATTCCTTCCGAGCTGATGATGGGGATCTGGGCGCTTCTTCGGCGTGTGTGAGTGTCTTATGCTTCTTCCCCGTCCGCAAGTGCTTCGCTCTGCGGCACGACAACCTTCTTGTTATAGCTGGCGAATGCGGAGTCGACAAGGCCCTGATCGGGCTTCTTCGTGAACAGCGACACCAGCGGGACAATGATCAGTCCTGCGATCATGCAGAACGCGCCGGCATTGATCGGAGACTGCAGGAGCTTCGGGAAGCTGCTGCGGACGAAGATGTTGGCGATCATGACGATCGTGGAGAAGAGGAAGCTGCACCAGCAGGCGACGGCTGTAGTGCCCTTCCAATAGAGGCCGTATAAAAATGGAGCAAGGAAGGCTCCCGCGAGTGCGCCCCAGGAGACACCCATGAGCTGGGCGATGAAGGTGACGTTTGTCCTGTACTGGACGATCGCGATGATGACAGAGATCGCAATGAAGATCACCAGCAGTATGCGCATCACGAAGACCTGTTTCTTCTCGTCCATATCCTTGACGATGTTCCCCTTGATGAAATCCAAAGTCAGCGTGGAGCTGGAGGTCAGTACCAGGGAGGACAGTGTGGACATGGAAGCGGACAGGACCAGAATGACCACGATGGCGATCAGAATATCCGGGAGACCGGAGAGCATGGTCGGGACGATGGAGTCGAAGCCGCCTTCCGCTACCTGCTCCGATGTCGCGAAGATGCGCCCGAAGCCGCCGAGGAAATAACATCCTCCTGCGACGATGACCGCAAAGAATGTGGACACGACGGTACCTGTGCTGATGGACTTCTCACTCTTGATGGCGTAGAACTTCTGCACCATCTGGGGAAGCCCCCAGGTGCCGAGGGAGGTAAGCAGGACCACTCCCAGCAGATTGACCGGGTCGGGGCCGAAGAAGGAGGCGAACATACCGGGGGTCTCGGTCACGGCCGGATCTGTGACCTTGGCCATGGCGGTGTAAGCTGCCATGAAGCCTCCCTTGCTGTTAAGGACAGCGAGGATCACCGCGACAATACCGACCAGCATAATGCAGCCCTGAATGAAGTCGTTGATGGCGGTAGCCATGTAACCGCCGGCGATGACGTAGATCCCGGTCAGCACGGCCATGACGATGACGCAGACGGAATAATCTACGGAGAAGGCCATACCGAAGAGTCGGGACAGTCCGTTGTAGAGAGAAGCCGTATAAGGAACAAGGAAGATGAAGGTAATGACTGACGCGGCAAGCTTCAGGGCTTTGCTGTCAAAGCGCTTCCCGAAGAAGTCAGGCATTGTGGCCGAATCGAGATGCTGGGTCATGATGCGCGTGCGGCGGCCCAGAACGGCCCAGGCCAAAAGGGAGCCGAGGAAGGCGTTGCCAAGACCTGCCCAGGTCGCTGCGATGCCGTATTTCCATCCGAACTGGCCGGCATAGCCGACGAAGATGACGGCAGAGAAATAAGACGTTCCGTAGGCAAATGCCGTAAGCCACGGGCCCACGGACCTGCCGCCCAGGACGAAGCCGTTGACGTCTGTGGAGTGGCGCCGGCAGTAGAGGCCGATGCCGATGAATAAAGAGAAGAAGACGATGAGCAGGATGAGTTTGATTGCCATAGTACGTTGACTCCTTTGCAAGTGATATGATAGGGATGGCCAAAATTCTTTGGCGCATTAACCTGTAACAGTTTAACGCGTAAAAGCATCAAAGTCAAGTCATTCATTGACAATCCCGCCGCTTTTTTCTATAATGGACGCTATGACGCGTTGACGCGTTGCATTATTGCATTGAACGATACTATGTGAAAGTGAGGGAATGATTCTAAATGCCTATAACGGACTTTTTGGAGCGGAATGCGAAGCTCTACGGCGAGGAAGTGGCGCTGGTCGAGATCAATCCGGAGATCCGGGAAGAACAGCGCGTAACATGGAAGGAATACGAACTGATCCAGCCTACGAGTACAGCATTTTACAGAAGACAGATCACATGGTCTGTATTTGACGAGAAGGCGAACCGCGTCGCCAATATGCTCATTGAGCGGGGAATCTCAAAGGGACAGAAATGTGCCGTCCTGCTCATGAACTGTCTCGAGTATCTTCCGATTTATTTTGGCATTCTGAAATCCGGAGCGATTGTAGTACCCCTCAATTTCCGTTTTACGGCGAAAGAGATTGAATACTGCCTGAACCTTGCGGACTGTGACGTGGTGTTCTACGGGCCGGAATTCATCGGACGGATTGAAGATATCTCCGGCAAGCTGAAGAATAAGCTGATGTATTTTGTCGGAGACTCCTGCCCGAGCTATGCGGAGGACTACTACAGGGCGGCGTCCAATAGTCCCTCTGTCCAGCCGAAGATTCTGGTCACGGATGAAGACGACGGGGCGATCTATTATTCGTCCGGGACCACGGGCTTTCCGAAAGCGATTCTGCTGAAGCATCAGGCCCTCACCCAGGCGGCCGAGATGGAGGCGAAGCACCACAATACAACGAAGCAGGACTGCTTCCTCTGCATTCCGCCTCTTTACCACACGGGCGCGACGATGCACTGGTTTGGCTCTCTCTACAAGGGCAGCCGGGGCGTTCTGCTGAAAGGGCATTCTCCGGAGGCGATCTTCCGCGCGGTCTCCGAGGAGCAGTGTACGATCGTGTGGCTCCTGGTCCCCTGGGCGCAGGACATCCTTGCCGCTCTGGACAGCGGAAAGCTCAAGATGGAGGATTATCAGCTTAGCCAGTGGAGGCTGATGCACATCGGTGCGCAGCCGGTTCCGCCGTCACTGATCCGTCACTGGATGGAGTATTTCCCGAAGCATGATTACGATACGAACTACGGTCTGTCGGAATCCACCGGCCCCGGCTGCGTGCACCTTGGCATGGGCAACACACATAAAGTGGGAGCTATTGGCATTCCGGGCTACCGCTGGAAATGCAAGATCGTTGATGAAAATGGAGAGCAGGTGGAGCAGGGCGAAGTGGGCGAACTCTGTGTGAGAGGACCGGGCGTCATGGTGGAGTATTACCACGATCCGGAGGCCACGGCTGAGGTCCTGAAAGACGGGTGGCTCTGCACCGGGGATATGGCGAGACAGGACGAGGACGGGTTCATTTTCCTCGTGGACAGAAAGAAAGACGTGATCATCTCCGGGGGCGAGAACCTCTATCCGGTTCAGATCGAGTCCTTCCTCGCCGCACATCCGAAGATCCACGACGTGGCCGTCATCGGCCTGCCCGACAAGCGGCTGGGCGAGATCGCCGCAGCCATCATACAGGTCAAGGAAGGCATGGAGATGACGGAGGAGGAGGTCATGCAGTTCTGTGTCGACCTGCCCAGATATAAGCGGCCGCGCAAGATTATCTTTGCAGATGTGGTCCGCAATGCGACCGGCAAGATCGACAAGCCGAAGCTCAGGGAGAGATATAAGGCGGTCCGCATTGTGGAGGAGC
This sequence comes from uncultured Lachnospiraceae bacterium, assembly GCA_902803505.1. Lineage (GTDB taxonomy): Bacteria > Bacillota > Clostridia > Lachnospirales > Lachnospiraceae > Chordicoccus. The sequence goes on from CADCQE010000235.1 coordinate 9,732, forward strand.
AGAATATGAGCTGAATAAAAGTTACTATTCACTGCCAATCTGCAATCAGGTACTGTCTCATCATGCTTGTATGAATGAGACAGTACCTGATTGCAGATAAGGCCTGTGAAGAAGGCCCCTCCCCCTACAGCCTCAGACATAAGCAGCTTTCGCTGCGGCATACGTGCGAAGCACGGATGGTCTGTGGCCTGTAGCGGGAGGGGCCGTTTCTTTTCTTTTAGTTGGCTTCATTTAGCAGCTTCCGGTCATATTTCTTCTTCTCGAGACGCTCCTCGAATTCAAATCTCGGCATCGGCCTGTCGAAGAGGAATCCCTGAATCGTGTAGCAGCCGATTTTCTGGAGAAGCTGCAGCTGATTCAGATGCTCGACTCCTTCGGTGACGACTTTGATATCGAGCTCCTTCGCCATGTCCACAATATTGTGCAGTACAATTTCGTCTTTTTGCGTGATGCAGTCGTTGGAGATGAAGCTGCGGTCGATCTTAATCACATTTACCATGAAGTTCCTGAGCGTGTTGAGCGAAGAATAACCGCTCCCGAAGTCGTCGATAGCTGTCTCGATGTTCATATTGTGCATCAGGTTCAGGAACTGGATGAGCTTCGCGGTCTCTTCTTCACTGGTAGTCTCCGTGACTTCGATCTGAATGTATTTGCGGTCTATGCCGCTGCGGTCGATGATGTTCACGATCTTCTGGGCCAGAAGGGGATCGGAGATATCTCTTCTGGAGAAATTGACGGACACGGTTACAGGCTCGAATCCGCGCCTGAGCCAGTCCTTGATATCAGTGCAGGTCTGCTCCAGCACATAGAGGTCCAGCTCAGTGACCGTCCCTTCCCTCTCGACCAGGGGAATGAAATCGGCGGGCGAGACGATCTTCCCGTCCCAATACCAGCGGACAAGGGCTTCCGCACCGATGAGCGTATAGGTCTTGGTGTCTACTTTAGGCTGATAATAGATGACAAACTCGTTGTTCTGCAGCGCGTCGCGGAAATGAGAGCTGATCTGCTTCTCCCAGAGGATCTTTGCTCTCATCTCGTCCGTCGCAAAGAGATAGGGTTTGTTCATGTGATTCTTGGCGAGCTGAAGGGCGAGCTGGCAGCAATCGACCACTTGTCCGGGACTCTGGAGGGAGTCTTCGATCATCATCACACCGGCCACGGCTTCCACGCGAACGGGAACGCGGCGACCCTCAATGGTTCCGTAGATCACAGTGCCGCTGAGGATGTTGAGAAATTCCTGTACTCTGCCTTTTTGAATGAGAGCGGCGAAATTGTCCCCGCCGAAGTGGGAGAGGATCTCGTCTTCCTCGACGAATCCATCCAGGAACTTTGCGTAGCGCTTCAGGATGTTGTCGCCCTCGCGCTTCCCGAAGCGCCGGTTGGTCAGGCCGAAGCCCTTGAGATTGAAGCAGAATCCGGCGTAGTCCGCGAGATTCCCCTCCTCAAAATGCTTGCGGAGTCTTGTGATAAAACCGCCGGAATTGGGAAGACCGGTGAGGTAGTTGGTCATGACGATCTCCTTCATCTTGCCGATGAGGCGGAATCTGCCGTTGTGCAGATAGACAAGGTCAAGGACAGTATCGATATCTTTGAGATCCTCCTCTGTCCAGAGCCGGGAGGCGCTTCCGTCCTGCCAGACACTGTAGACAACCAGGGCCCCTTCGGCTGTCCGGTAGGATTTCTCATAGCAGGGTTCTCCTGTGACAACGCCTACCTTGCTGAAGAGAACAATGTCCTCTCTCTGGCCGTGGGGTGTGGTAGATGTCGGGGCAAGACAAAAATTAGAGCTGACCTTCCCGATCCCGAGCTTCCCCGCGATCTGTTCAATTGCCAACCCTGAGATTTCAAAAGTATTCTCGCTGCTCTCCAGCACTTGCAAAAAACGCGAGAACTCGTCACAGCAAAGCATATATGTTTCTCCAATCAAATAGGATTGTTACCCGGGGAGACTGCTGACTGGATGCAATACTCCTCAAAATCCTTTTTTTCAAAAGTAATCCGAACGCAATAAACTAGAAGTATCTTAACACAAATCCAAAATAATACAACATATTTCTGTTTGGAAATGCACGAAAAATGCGCTTTGAACTGAATGAAAAAATGGATTTTGAAATCATACGCAAAACTCTTTGCCGAAATGTAAAAATGTTGCATAATGCCGCCCTGCTCACAGGCCATGTGCATACAAGAAATACTCGCTTTCCTCACTTTGTCGTGGTATACTCCTTCTAACGTGCTTCGCGCACATTTGGGGAGTATATCACTTTGAAAAAACATACAGGGATTCTCATCTTTCTATTGCTGTTCCTTGCCGCAGTGGGTGCTGCGGTCTGTTTTTATTGCTATCAGGCTGCACCTTATGAGACAATTTTCATTGAGGGAACATTTATCAACGGCCGGAATGTCGGGAATATGACCGCCGCGGAGGTGGAGGAGGACATCCGGAGCCGGGTGGAAGACTATCAGCTTGTGCTTCATTTTGCAGGCGACGCGAAAGAGACGCTTACGATGGAGCAGATCGGCTTTGCCTATTCCCCGGAGGGCAAGGTGCAGAAGATTCTGGAGAGCCAGAATAAGTACGAGTGGATCCGGGGGAAGCTGGGCCAAACGGCGGAATATACCGTGGGTGAGGCCTTTGTCTATGACGAGCAGAAGCTGAGAGAGGCGCTGTTCTCGCTCCCGGAGATGAGAGCCGAGAACCAGACGGCTCCGACGGACGCATACATGAGAATGGGCGAAGACCACAGGCTTTCAATTGTCCCCGAAAATGACGGATCCCAGATCGATGGAGAGACCGTCTTCGCGGCAGTTAAGGAGGCAGTGGGCAGCGGGCAGCAGGATCTGGACGTCACATCTCTCGGTGTCTACTCCCATGCAGACGTCCGCTCCGACAATGCCGGGCTGCTGCTTCAGGTCAGTGACCTTAACTCCTACCTCGATGAGGTGATCACCTACACGCTCTATGACGGCTCGCAGATTGTACTCGATAAGAATACGATGTATACATGGCTGTCGGTGCGGGACGATGATCCGAATTATTACTATTTCAATGTGGATGTAGTTCAGGGAAAGTGCCGTGACTTCATAGCGGATATGGCCGCGAAGTATGACTATGTCAAGGACTCGGTAGTGTTCCATGCGTCCTGGCAGGGCGACATGACGATGGCCTGCGCGGATTACGGGCGGGTCATCGACCAGGAGGCGGAGAGCGCCGCCCTCTATGACAGCATCCTGTCGAGGCAGTCCTCCGACCGGACACCGATCTATTCCCTGGAGCGCGATGCGGACGGGACCTTCGGGGGCACGTATGTGGAGGTCGATATCGAGAGCCAGCACATGTGGTACTATCACGACGGTGATCTCTGGCTGGAGTCGGATGTGGTCACGGGCAAGGGATCGGATGAATCGAGGCGCACGCCCAAGGGCGTGTTTGACATCTATACAAAGGAGAGGAACAGGACACTGAAGGGGGAAGTGAATCCCGCTACGGGCAATCCCTCCTATGAATCCTTCGTGAACTACTGGATGCCCTTCTATGAAGGCTGCGGGCTGCACGATGCGACCTGGCGCGGATCCTTCGGCGGGGATATCTATTGGAACAACGGATCCCACGGATGCGTGAATATGCCCTATGATAAGGCAGGGCAGCTGTATGAGATTCTCGAGGTCGGGACACCGGTGATTATCATTTGATGTGGGACAGGGGGACGGTTCTCAATAGTCTGGTATTATGTCAACTTGGAAGCATCCCCCTGACTTGCCTTTACATCGTCTCCAGCACTTCCAGCAGCTCCAGGGGCGAGTGAATGACCGCATCGGGGCTTGCGACTTCGCCGAACCCATAGGCCGCGAAGATGAAGGGGAGCCCCAGCGCTTTCGTGGAATTGTAATCCCCCATGGTGTCGCCCACATAGACGGGGGCAGGTACATGGTTCTTTTCAATCAGGATGCGCATGGTCTCGGACTTGCCGACGCCGGTGTCTCCGGCACAGAGATGATCGGTGACGAGCGGACTGAGGCCGCTGGTACCAAGCAGGGTCTCGATGTAACCCTGTAGGCAGTTGCTCACAATATAGATGGAATGTCCCCGTTCGGTAAGCGCACGGAAGAGCTCCGGCACGCCGTCGTAGACAGCCGGCGGGTCCTCCGGCAGCATGACATTCTCGAGCTCGCAGGCGCGGAAGGCAATAGAGACCGCCGTATCGAGGGGAAGCTCCGGGAAGAGAGACTGCCCGATGTCCTCGAGAGTCTTGCCGAATTCTTTTTTCAGCCGCTCACTTGTGATGCGCTCTCCGGATACGTGGTGCTCCTCACAAGCTTTGTGCCAGGATCTCAGCACTTTCTCAGTGGAATCCCAAAGTGTTCCGTCTACGTCAAAGATGACTCCTCGCATCTCGCTGTCCTCCTGTATGGATCTTGTCCCCTGTAGCGGGAGGGGCCGTGAATAGTAACCCCGGTTATGGATCATATCCGAAATTGTTTCCGTTAGAGGAGAGTAACATATGCAGGATGCATTTGTAAAGCCGCTGCTTGAGTGGTATCAGACCGCAAAGCGCGATCTGCCCTGGCGGCACACGAAGGATCCGTACTCCATCTGGATCTCTGAAATCATGCTGCAGCAGACGAGAGTGGAGGCTGTAAAGGGGTATTACACCCGCTTTCTTGCCGCTCTGCCGGATGTCCGCGCTCTGGCTGGGTGTCCCGAGGATGTCCTCATGAAGCTCTGGGAGGGCCTCGGCTATTACAGCCGGGCGAGAAACCTGAAGCGCGCCGCCGGGCAGATCATTGCGGACGGGGGCCATTTTCCGGAGACGAGAGAGGAGCTCCTTAAGCTCAAGGGAATCGGGCCTTACACTGCCGGCGCGATCGCTGCAATTGCATTCGGTCAGCCCACTCCGGCAGTGGACGGCAATGTACTGCGGGTATATGCCCGGATGAATGCGATGAAAGAAAATGTCCTTGCGCCGGGAGTCCGGAAGCGGGCAGAGGAGGAACTTGGGCGCGCGATGCAGGGACTTACCGCATCAGAGAATGGGGACTTCGTCCAGGCAATGATCGAGCTCGGAGCCATTGTCTGCGTGCCGAACGGGGAGCCTCTTTGCGGGCGCTGCCCGGCAGCGGATGATTGTGAGGCGCTAAGGCTCGGAATACAGGCGGAGCTGCCCCTCCGCAAAAAGGACACGAAGCGCAGAATCGAGAAGCTCACGGTGCTGCTGGTGAGGGACGGCAGCAGGACCGCAATCCGGCGCAGGGCAGAGAAAGGCCTTCTCGCGGGGCTGTTTGAGTTCCCAAATGTGCCGGGATATCTAGACAGAGAGGCTGCGGTAAGGTATATTGAGGAACAGGGCATTGAGGTCCTCCGGATCCGGGAAGCCGGGGAAGCGAAGCATCTGTTCTCTCATGTTGAGTGGCACATGAGCGGGTATGAGATCAGAGTTGCGCCCCTTGATGAGGGAATTTCGGAATCCGGGCAGTGGCTGTTCGTGGAAAATGATGAGATTGAGAAGCGGTTTGCGATCCCTTCAGCATTTTCCACTTATGCAGATTATCTGGCGCTGCATACCGCCCCATTCGCTCAAAATTGTAAAGGGAAGGGATAATATGAAAGTATTGACTGTAGCAATTCCATGCTACAACTCGGAAGATTATATGCGCAAGGCCATTGACCACGCCCTCGTGGGCGGAGATGACGTCGAAGTGCTTGTCATTGACGACGGATCTTCGGACAGCACCCTGGAGATCGCTATGGACTATGAGCAGTGCTATCCGAATGTGGTCCGGGCCATTCATCAGGAGAACAAAGGCCACGGAGGAGCCGTGAACACCGGGATCCGTGAGGCCCGGGGGATCTTCTTCAAGGTCTGCGACAGCGACGACTATCTGGACTATGATTCCTATATGAAAATGCTGGAGGCGCTCCGCAAGGTGATCAGCGGGCCGGCCACGCTGGATGTATTTATCAGCAATTATATCTACGATAAGGTCGGTGCCAGAAAAAAACGCATGATGCGCTATGTGGGCTCTTTCCCGGAGGAACGGGTCTTTACCTGGGATGAGATCGAGAAACCTCTCAATTCCCACCGCTACATGCTGATGCACTCGCTCACCTATCGCACGGAGCTCCTGAGAGAATGCAATTTCGAGCTCCCTGAGCACACCTTTTATGTGGATAACCTGGTGGCCTTTACACCGCTGATCTATGCGAAGACTCTGTATTATCTCAATGTGCCGCTCTACCGCTACTATATCGGCCGGGAGGGGCAGTCGGTGAACGAGGACATCATGATCAAGCGCATCGACCAGCAGCTCAAAGTGACACGTCTCATGATCGACAGCTACCGCCCGGACCTGATCAAGAAGAAGAACCAGGCGGACATGCTCATTCACTACCTGCAGATCATTATGACCGTCTCAACGATCCTTCTTTTGCGCATGGACACAGAAGAGTCCCGCAAGATGAAGAAGGATCTGTGGGATTACCTGAAGAAGAAGGATCTCTTCCTATACATCCGCATCCGTTACGGTTTCCTTGGAAGAATGATCAACATGCCCGGCGAGGCAGGCCGCAAGATCGCGATTGCGGGATATCACCTGACCCAGAAATTCTACGGATTCAATTGAGGTATATAGTGTGGGTCGCCGAGAATCGTCCCTGTGACCCACATTTTGTACTTTGACTCGTAATGACGAATGTGTTACAATCAATCCGTATATCATAACAGCCTTGCAACAGGTATGCTGGGGAGTTTACCTGAGGCAGAGGGCTGGCCCTGCAGGGGCCGTGAATAAGGGGTATTTCCATGAAATTAAAAGAATTAAGGAAACGGGGACTTGTTGTCGCAGTGACAGCATCGCTTGCAGCGTGCGGAACTGCGGCAATTCGTGTGTCTGCCGAAGATCTGAACAGTATGACGGAAGAGGAACTGATGGCCTGGCTGGATGAACCGTATCTGGCGCAGCCGGAAGTATCCTATGAGAGCACTTACGAATCCGCTTCCGCAGAGCCTGCCGATTACGGGGAAACGGAGTGGGATTCTTCCTATTATGAATCCGGGGGCGGCGAGGAGAACTCTGCCGGGAGCTCGAATGCATCAGATCATCAGGAAGACGTCTCCCCTGCCTCCGGCACTTCCGATGCGGCCGCTCTGAGAGCCCCCGGCCTTTTGGGTGTAGGAACGCTTGCCCTTGACAATGCGGCAAACGCCGATCTCGCGGATGTGCTTGCCAATACTGCCGCAGATTCCTTTGACCGGCAGCGGGACATTCTGAGGCTGAAGACAGATCTTGGTCTCGACCCGGTAAATGCAGATCCGGGGCTTGACGGGACTTCGGGCGGGGAGTCTGCCCAAGACAGCAGCTCCGGTGCCGAGATTCCCGGCGATGCGGAGGGTGCCGCAGATGCTGCGGAGAGCAATACAGAACCATCCTCAGCCGACACGGAGAATGACAAAGCAGCTCCGAATGCGGAAGACGGGACCGGCGGGACAACTGCGGAAGCCGAAAGCAAGGCAGAGGAAGCTGCCAAGGAGACTGACAGCGGCATCAAGGAAGAAGAAGCGGCCGCGGACAGCGGGACGGATGGACCGGGAACTGCCGCGGATGATAATCATGAGGAAGCGGAAGCTGCTTCTGATGAGAAGACGGATGAATCGCAGACGGAGGCAGACAACAAGGCGGATGAACCGGCTGCGGACACAGATAACAAGGCGGATGAACCGGCTGCGGACGCAGACAACAAGGCCGATGAAGCTGCTGCGGATGCTGCCGACAAGGCAGATCGCCCGGAAGCGCCGGAATCTTCCGGCAGCACAGCAGATCCTGCAGACGGGACGGCATCGGAAGCAGCCAGCGCCGAGACGGCACCGGATACTGAGAATTCCGATGCAGGAGACAGAGCGGAGAGCACTGAGGCAGAGGCGGCCGGAACCGGGGACAGCGAAACGGATCATACAGATGGACAAGGCGGGACCGCGGACACAGCTGATGAAGCGGATTCCTATTCTCCGATACAGATCCTGGTGGGGACTGCCGGTCCGGAGGAGATTGTTCTGCTTGATGAAGCGGACTTAGTCACATCCGGCGTGAACAACCTGATCCGGGAACAGACAGCCGAGGCGGATACGGAAGCGGCAGCTGCTCCGATTGAGGATGCGGCGGGCGCGGACAGCGGTCTGTCTCTGCATCTTGCAGGCGCTCCTTCCGGTGCGAATGAGCTTGTCGGAGACACCTCAGGCGACAGTGAGGCCGATGAAAAGCCGGTTTCAAGCACGCGAAGCACGGTGAAAGCGACGCCGACTCCGGAAGAGGAGGAAGAGGAAGAGGAGGAAGATTCCGACGACGAGGATCTCGAGTATGGAAGCGCGCCCTCATCTTATCAGACAAGCTCTGCCAACAACGCCCTGACATCCTCACCGAAGACAGGCGACTCCTCCGGCGTGGGGGGATACCTGGCTGCGGCGGCAGCGTCACTGGCCGCGGCGATTGCCGCGCTCTTCGTCGGCAAAAGGCGGTTGTGATGGATAGAAACATGTGCTATAATACAAATTCTGCAAAAACGTATCAATTGAGGAGGGAACAAGAATGAAGCACATCAAGACCCTGAACACGAAGAATCTCCGGGAAACTGTGAAGAAGGGCGGCTGCGGCGAGTGCCAGACTTCCTGCCAGTCTGCCTGCAAGACAAGCTGCACAGTTGGAAATCAGAGCTGCGAATCCAAGCGCTGACTCATTCTTTCCAAATTGCATCTTACAATGATGTCGGCAGCGGCATTTTGCCGCTGTCGGCTTTGTGCGTGTGTGATTGCTGACGCACAATTGACCTGAGGTAGAATATGCAAGTTCATCAGTACAGGAGCAATGGGTTGAATATTGTGCTGGATGTGCCGAGCGGTTCGGTCCATGTGATGGATGACCCGGCTTATGAGGCCATTGCTCTGTTGCGGGAAGGCGGTGACCCGGAAAAGATCCGCAGGGAACTGAGTAAGAGGTACGGGATCGACAGTGATGGGTGTGCTGGGGATCAGGGCGCAGAGGATCCCGTGGGAGAAGTTCTCACCGAGATTGCTGAGCTTAGGGAGAAGGGCCTGCTCTTTACAGAGGAGCCCTACGCACCTTCCATTGAAGAGTTCTCGAAGCGCCCCACTGTGGTCAAGGCCCTCTGCCTGCACGTCGCTCACGACTGCAACCTGGCCTGCCGCTACTGCTTCGCGGAGGAAGGGGAATATCACGGCCGGCGTGCCATGATGAGTTACGAGACGGGCAGGAAAGCCCTGGACTTCCTTGTGGCGAATTCCGGCTCCAGGGTTAATCTGGAGGTGGATTTCTTCGGCGGCGAGCCCCTTATGAATTGGAAGGTTGTGAAGCAGCTTGTGGCTTACGGGAGGTCGCTGGAGGCTGAGAGCGGAAAGCATTTCCGCTTTACCCTCACGACGAACGGCGTTCTGCTTAATGATGAAGTCATGGAGTTCTGCAACCGGGAGATGGACAATGTAGTGCTGTCCATCGATGGCCGGAAGGAAGTTCATGACCGCATGCGTCCTTTCCGGAGCAGGAAGGGGGACGGCGGGAATCCAAAGGACACTGACTCCAATGAGCGGGACCCCAAAGAGGCCGCTGCGGCAGGAGGAGCCTCCGTCGGGAGCTATGACGCCATCCTTCCGAAATTCATCAAATTTGCGGAACAGCGGAGGAAGCTGGGACTGAAGTACTACGTCCGCGGCACCTACACCCACTGGAACCTGGACTTCGCGGCGGATGTCCTGCATCTGGCGGATCTTGGCTTCGACCAGATCTCAGTGGAGCCCGTGGTGGCGCCTGCGGAAGCGGACTATGCGATCCGCCCGGAGGACCTGGAGACCCTGTGTGAGCAATATGATCTCCTGGCCGCAGAGATAATTCGGCGGGAAAAAGAAGGAAAAGGTTTCAATTTCTTTCATTTTATGATAGATTTATCGGGTGGCCCTTGCGTCTACAAGCGCTTATCGGGCTGTGGAAGCGGCACGGAGTACCTTGCCGTGACTCCCTGGGGCGATCTCTACCCCTGCCACCAGTTCGTCGGAATCGATGCGTTCCTTCTGGGAAATGTCGACGACGGCGTGGTGCGGCGGGATCTTGTCGGGGATTTCAAGAAGGTGAACGTCTACAGCAAGGAAGAATGCAGCAAATGCTTTGCCCGCTTCTATTGCAGCGGGGGATGTGCTGCGAATTCCTTCCATTTTACAGGGAACATCAACAGCGTCTACGAGATCGGCTGCGTGCTGCAGAGGAAGAGAGTGGAGTGCGCGCTCATGATCAAGGCGGCGCTCGCAGCCTCCGAATGAGCTTCGGAGTGCGGGACAAGGGCTGAGAGCTCTTCGGGATACAATTTACATCGTTATAAAAAGTAGCAAGGAGATATATGTAACCATGAAAAAAAGAACTGGGATTATCACGATAGTGATCATGATTGCCGTCACCTGCATCATGCTGTTCACGGCACTGCACGGCTGGGGACCGACCGGAACCGGCGCAATGAAGAACATTAAGACCGGTCTCGACCTCTCGGGCGGCGTTTCGATCACCTACGAATCAGACGAGGCCAATCCTGCACTTGATGCCATGGATGACACAGTCTACAAGCTGCAGCGCCGTGTCGAGCAGTACTCCACAGAGGCGAATGTCTATAAGGAAGGCCTGACTCGTATCAACGTCGAAATCCCCGGCGTCACAGATGCCAATGCAATCCTCGAAGAGCTCGGCAAGCCCGGCTCCCTGTATTTCATCGCTGAGACAGATGCCGACGGAAATGAGAATTACAGCTACAACTCCTCCACAGGAAAGTATGAGCTGAACAAAGAGATCGATGAGCTGGAAGCAGAAGGCTCCATCGTCTGCACAGGCTCTGATGTCAGCGACGCCCAGGGCGTCATCACACAGGACCAGACAACGAAGAACAACAAGCCCGTCGTCGAACTGAGCTTCACCTCTGAGGGCACGAAGAAATTCGCAGATGCCACTACGAAGGCCTACGCCAACGGCGAATCCATCGGCATCTATTACGACGGCGAATTTGTCTCTGTTCCTTCGGTAAATGCCGCCATCACTGACGGCAAGGCCATCATCGAGGGAATGGAAGATATTGATAAGGCCAAGGAGCTTGCTTCCTACATCCGCATCGGCGGACTGAAGGTCAACCTGCATGAGATCCGCTCCAACGTGGTTGGTGCCCAGCTCGGCCAGGAAGCCATCCGCACATCCCTGATTGGCGGCGCCATCGGCCTCGTCCTGGTCATGATCATCATGATCGCGTTCTATCTTCTGCCGGGTGCCATCGCATCGTTTGCGCTGCTCCTGTACATCTCCATGATGCTGGTGCTGCTCAACGCATTTGACCTGACACTGACGCTCCCCGGTATCGCAGGTATCATCCTTGGTATCGGTATGGCGGTGGACGCCAACGTCGTCATTTACTCCCGTCTGCAGGAGGAGATCACCCAGGGCACTTCGGTCCGGGGCGCGATCAACGCCGGTTTCCACAAGGCGATGTCCGCCATCGTGGACGGCAACGTCACAACCCTGATTGCGGCCGCCGTCCTCGGCGTTCTCGGAACCGGCACGATCAAGGGCTTCGCTATGACCCTGGCCCTGTCTGTCGTTCTGTCCATGTTCACTGCACTCGTAGTTTCAAGACTGCTCTGCCAGGCTGTCTGCGCACTCGGCGTGGACAATCCGAAGATCTGGGCGAGACCTAAGAAGCTCACTCATTTCCAGTTTGTCAAGAAATGGACCAGATTCCTCGCGCTTGCGGCAGCGATCATCGTCGTCGGCTTCATTTTCATGATTGTCAATGCCGCCGGCGGAAAGCACGCCCTGAACTTCTCCCTTGAGTTCTTAGGCGGAACTTCCACCACCGTGGATTTCAATGAGGATTACTCCCTGGCCGAGCTCGATGAGAAGGTCAAGCCTGTCATCATGGAAGTGACCGGCGACGCCAATGTCTCCATGCAGAAGGTCGTCGGCTCCCCGCAGGTCATCATCAAGACCCGCACGCTCTCCGTCGAGGAGAGAACGGCGATGTCCGACAAACTGGCCGAGAATTTCGGCGTCGAAGAGGGAAGCATCACAGCTGAGTCGATCTCCGCAACGGTCGGCAAAGAAATGCGCACTGCGGCGATTCAGGCCGTCATCATTGCGGTTGTTCTCATGCTGCTCTACATCTTCATCCGCTTCAAGGACATCCGCTTTGCGACCGCAGCCGTCCTGGCTCTCTGCCACGACGTCCTGATCACTCTGATGGCTTACGCAATTCTCCGCATCTCCGTCGGCAATGCCTTTATCGCGGTGATGCTGACCATACTCGGTTACTCCATCAACTCCACGATCGTCATCTTCGACAGAATCCGTGAAATGATGCCCGGTCTCTCCAAGGGAGGCGATCTGGCCGTGCTGGTGGACAATGCCATCAACATGACCCTGACAAGAAGTATTTTGACGAACCTGACGACTTTCTCGTCGATTCTGATGCTCTATGTACTCGGCGTCGCGTCCATCAAGGAGTTCACGCTTCCCATGATGGTCGGTATTGTTGCCGGTGCCTGCTCCTCTGTCTTCATGACTGGCCCGCTGTGGCATTGGATGCGCGTAACCTTCGGCAAGGACGCAAAGGCATATCAGAAGGCCCGTGCGAAAGCGATCTCCTCCTCTTCGGGAAGTGCCGGTGCATCCGGGGAAGCGGCCGCCGGTACGGCAGGGAACACGAACACTGCCCAGACAGTGAAGCGCGAGGGCGGCAACCCGAACGTAATCCGCAAGAAGAAGACGAAAAAGCACCCGACACGGCAGTAAAGATTCGAAAATGGGACACGGGGAAGGTTCTCCTGTCCCATTTTTTGCTTGCTTTCGATTTGGACAGGAGGAGTAGATTCATCGCTTATGCAGGAAAAATGGAAATTGATGCCAAAGGCGGATGATTGCTGTCAGATTGCCGAGCACTTCGGCATAGATCCGGTGATCGCCCAGGCCATCCGGAACCGGGGCGTGGTCGGCGAAGAAGCTGTTGAGAAATACCTTCACGGGGGGATCAGCCAGCTGGAGGATCCTTTCTGCCTGAAGGATATGGACAAAGCGGTCCGCATATTAAAAGATAAAATTAAAGAGAACGCTCTGATCCGCGTGATCGGTGATTACGATATCGACGGGATTATGGCCTCTTATATCCTGAAGCGGGGGATCTCGGAGCTGGGCGGCAGAGCTGACATACGGATCCCGAACCGCGTGAGGGATGGCTACGGCATGAATGAATCCCTAATCGGGGAGGCGGAGTCGGACGGAGTCGACACGATTCTGACTTGCGACAACGGGATCTCCGCCCATGCCGCTGTGGCCCTTGCCAAGGAGAAGGGGATGAGCGTGATCATCACGGATCACCACGAAGTGATGGAGCTGCCGGACGCGGATGCAGTCGTGGACCCGAAGCGGGAGGACGACAACTCACCGAACCCGAACCTCTGCGGAGCGGCGATCGCCTGGAAGCTGATCCTCGCTCTCGGAGGAGACCCGGAGCTCCGCATGCTTCAGTATGCCGCATTTGCCACTGTGGGCGACATTGTGGAGCTGTCCGGTGAGAACCGCATCCTTGTAAAGGAAGGGATCCGGCAGCTTCGCAGTACGGACAACATCGGACTTAAGGCGCTGTGCGCCGCCTCGAATATTTCCGCGGAAGCCATTTCCACCTATCACATCGGCTTTCTTTTGGGCCCCTGCCTCAATGCCAGCGGCCGCCTGGATTCCGCGATGCGGGGACTGGAGCTGCTGGAGGCTGAGAGCGAGACAGCGGCGAAGCGCTGCGCTGAGGAGCTGAAGGAGCTCAATGACAGCCGGAAGGGTCTCACGGAGAGCGGTGTGCGGGAAGCAGTAGATGTGATCCGGGAGGAAGGTCTTGCGAAGGACAAGATCCTTGTCGTCTACCTGCCGGACGTCCATGAGAGCATCGCGGGTATCATCGCGGGACGGATCCGCGAGAAGTATATGCGGCCCGCTTTCGTTCTGACCAGGGCGCAGGAGGGCGTGAAGGGCTCCGGGAGATCGACAGAGAATTATTCCATGTTCGAGGAGCTCACAAAGGTGAAGGACCTGCTGCTCAAATTCGGGGGGCACCCCATGGCTGCAGGCCTCACACTCAGGGAAGAGAACCTGCCCGAGCTCAGGAGAAGGCTGAACGAGAACTGCCCGCTCAGCGAGGAGGATCTGGTCCCGGTGGTGCATGTCGATGCGCTCCTTCCGGTGAGCTGCGTGCGCTATCATCTGATTGAGCAGCTGGAAATGCTGGAGCCCTACGGGAAGGGAAATGAAAAACCTCTGTTTGCAGATACCCATGTGTTCTGTGACCACCCGAGAATCTTCGGTGCGAAACACACACTGCTTCGGACGAGGGTACGCTCTTTGCACAGCGGCACTGCTGCAAATGGAAATGCCGTAGCGCTGCAGCATGCCGTAAAGGGCCCGGAGTTCGATGCGATCAGCTTCCGCAATGTGGATGAGCTGAATGCGCGGATTGCGGCGAGCCCGGATGTGGCTCTGGTGTACGAGGCCGCCTTGAACGATTATCTGGGCCAGAAACGGATACAACTGGTAATTCATCACTTTCGGTGAAAATCTTTTCTTTGAGATATAAACGTGGTATGATCATTTTTTAAGGTCTCTTTGTATTAAGGAGGTATGTAAGATGGCAAAAGAACGTGTAGAGGATTATATTCGCTCAATCCCGGATTTCCCGCAGGAGGGCGTTATTTTTCGAGATATTACTTCGGTATTGGAGGATGCGGACGGACTGCAGCTTGCGATTAACGAGATGCAGAGGAAGCTGGACGGACTGGAGTTCAACAAGATCGCAGGACTGGAATCCAGGGGATTTGTATTCGGAATGCCGCTCGCATACAACCTGCACAAGCCTTTCGAACTGATCCGCAAGGCGGGGAAGCTGCCCTGTGAGACAATCTCACAGGCCTATGATCTGGAGTATGGCCAGGCCACAATTGAGATGCACAAGCATGCAATTGAACCGGGCGACAAGGTCGTTCTGGTTGACGACCTGATCGCCACCGGCGGCACTATGGAAGCGGCGGCTAAGCTTGTGGAGAGACTCGGCGGCGAGGTCGTCAAGATGGTGTTCCTGCTTGAGCTCGCCGGACTCAACGGCAGAGCGAAGCTTGGAAAGTATGATGTGGAAAGTGTCGTGACCTACGAAGGAAAGTAAGGAAAGCCGACTTTGCGCGATGGCCGTGCGGGCCGCCTGCCCGGTTTCGCAAGAGCATGATTCAGCAGGGATTACAACAAGGAGTCATGAGTGAGCAGATGATCGAAAACAGAACGTCGAATCCGATGCCGGCGCCCCAGAGCGTGGGCCTTGCTTTTGATGCCCGCAGAATCCTTCACAAGCGGGAGGATCTGTTGGAGACACCGGCGGACTTCACTTCGCCGGAGGATCTCTATCAGGAGCTGGAGAAGCGGGTGCTGCGCTATCACCCGTCAGATGACTTGACGCTGATCGAGAAAGCTTACCGCAAGGCGGCCTTGGCACATAGGGACCAGAAGCGCAAATCCGGTGAGCCCTATATCATCCATCCCCTGTGTGTCGGAATCATCCTGGCCGATCTGGAGATGGACAAGGAGACCATCTGTGCCGGCGTACTGCACGATGTTGTGGAGGACACGGATGCTACCGTAGAGGAGATCCGGCGGGAATTCGGAGACGACGTGGGTCTCCTCGTGGACGGCGTCACCAAGCTGGGCCAGGTGGATTACAAGGTGGAGAAGGTGGAGATCCAGGCCGAGAACCTGCGCAAGATGTTCCTCGCGATGGCGAAGGACATCCGCGTGATCATCATCAAGTTGGCCGACCGGCTCCACAACATGCGCACCCTGGAATACATGCGGAGAGAGAAGCAGCTGGAGAAGGCCTCCGAGACGATGGACATCTATGCGCCGATCGCACAGAGGCTCGGCATCTCCCGCATCAAGACAGAGCTGGACGACCTGGCCCTGAAATACTGGAAGCCCAGCGTGTATCAGGAGCTGGTCAAGGATGTGAGCGCCAAGAAGATGCAGCGCGAGGATTTTATCGAGGTCATTGTGGATGAAGTCCGCAGGAATATCGAGAGCGCAGGCATCAAAGCAGAGATCTCCGGCCGCGTTAAGCACTATTTCTCCATTTATAAGAAGATGGTGAATCAGGACAAGACCCTGGACCAGATCTATGATCTCTTTGCAATCCGGATCATTGTGGGATCCGTGGGGGACTGCTATGCATCCCTCGGCATCATCCATGAGATGTACAAGCCGATCCCGGGGCGCTTCAAGGATTACATCGCGATGCCCAAGCCGAATATGTACCAGTCTCTTCACACAACGGTGATTGGCAGGGACGGCACTCCTTTTGAGATCCAGATCCGCACCTACGAGATGCACAGAGTTGCTGAGTACGGTATCGCGGCCCATTGGAAGTACAAGGAGACCTCCGGCGGACGCCAGGTCAGCGGCAATCAGGAAGAGGAGAAGCTGACCTGGCTTCGGCAGATCCTGGAGTGGCAGCAGGATTCCTCGGATAATAAGGAATTCATGTCCCTGCTCAAGTCTGACCTGGATCTCTTCTCCGAGAGCGTGTATTGCTTCTCCCCCCAGGGCGATGTTAAGACTCTGCCCAATGGATCCTGCACCATAGACTTTGCCTACAGCGTTCACTCTGCCGTGGGGAATAAGATGATCGGGGCGCGGGTCAACGGGAAGCTTGTTCCTGTGGATTACCGCCTTAAGAACGGCGACCGCGTAGAGATCATCACTTCCCAGAATTCCAAGGGACCGAGCCGGGACTGGCTCAAGATCGTTAAGAGCACTCAGGCGAAGAACAAGATCAACCAGTGGTTCCGCAAGGAGCTTAAGGAAGACAATATCGAGCACGGCAAGGAGCTGGTGATCCAGTATGCAAAGGCCAAGGGGTATCACATCAGTGATCTTGCCACTCCTGTCTATCAGGAGGGCGTGCTTCGCAAGTACGGCTTCCGGGACTGGGATTCCGTACTGGCTGCGGTCGGCCACGGCGGCCTCAAGGAAGGCCAGGTGGTCAACAAGCTGATTGACCAGTACGAGAAAGAGAATAAGAAGAATCTCACCGACGAAGACGTCATCAGTGCGTCTGAGAGCCGGGAACACATCCACATCGAAAGGAAGAATTCCCGCGGCGGTATTATTGTCAAGGGGCTCTCCGACGTCGCAGTGCATTTTGCAAAATGCTGCAGCCCCATCCCCGGGGACGAGATTGTGGGATATGTGACCCGCGGGCGCGGCGTCACGGTACATCGGACAGATTGTGTCAACATCCTGAACATGTCGGAGCTGGACCGCGACCGCCTGATCGAAGCGGAGTGGGAGGTGCCCGAGGATGAGAAGCTGGCGAAGACCTACGCCGCGGAGATCCATATCTATGCGGACAACCGGACCGGGCTCCTTGTGGATGTATCCCGGGTCTTTTCCGAGCGGCATATCGATATCGGCCAGATGAATGTCCGCACCAACAAGCAGGGAACTGCCACGATGGAGCTCAGTTTTGAGGTTCACTCCGTCTCAGAGCTCAATATTCTGATTGCACAGATCCGGCGGATTCCGAATGTAGTGGATATAGAAAGAAAGACGGGATGAGATATGTCAGAAACATTATGGATTGGAAAGCTGGTCGTCGGGGAGGTTGAGACGAATTGCTATCTCCTGAAACATGATGAAGGAGGGAACGAGGCGGTTCTCATTGATCCGGGCGACGAGGCGGAGAGGATTCTTGCCGCACTTAAGAAGCAGGGAGCGGAATTGAAGGCGATCTTCATTACGCATGGGCACTATGACCACACGGGAGCAGTGCTGCCGATAAAGAATGCGTTTCCCTCTGCGGCTCTGTATGCTCTCGAAGCGGAGAAAGAACTGATTGAAAACCCCTCGCTCAATGCGAGCTTTCTCGAGGGTGCTGCGATTTCCCCGGATGTTTACCTGAAAGACGGCGAAGTGCTGGAGCTCATCGGGAAGAAGATCCGCGTGATCGCATCTCCGGGACACACAGCGGGAAGTATGTGCCTCTATCTAGAGGAGGACGGCGTGCTTTTTGCCGGTGATACGATCTTCTTCAGCGGCTACGGGCGCACAGACCTGCCGACGGGGGACGCGGATAAGATGTATCATTCTCTTGAGATGCTGCTGACCGGACTGCCGGAGGAGACCAAGGTGTACCCGGGACACGGCCCGGCCACCACGATCGGGCGCGAGCGGAGCATAGAGGGCTTTTAGAAGTGAACATCGGAATTCGCCTGAATCAGGATGATTTCTTTTATGATCTCCATTCCCTTGTAAAGAGTTTTTTTCCGGACGACGACGTCAGCATCTACACGGATGATGACGCGGGGAAGGCTGTGCTTCCGCGGGATCTTGAGATCTTAGTGGAGGTGCCCGCTTACCTGCCGGATGAGCGGAAGGCGGTAAAGGATGGCCTGAAGAGAGAGCTCTACAGGCTGCTTGGGGACTACACGGGAAAGGAGCTCCCCTGGGGTATGCTCTCCGGTATCCGGCCCACCCGCATTCCCATGAAGCTTCTTGCGGAAGGGAGCACGGAGGAGGTCTGCGTGCGCCATCTGATGGAGGAGGCTTTTGTCTCGGAGAAGAAAGCGCATCTCGCCGTAGAGATCGCTTCCAGAGAGCGAAGGATACTGGAGCACGTGCCTCTTGGCAGGAAGGAGTACAGCCTTTACGTGCATGTGCCTTTCTGCCCGTCCATCTGCCTCTACTGCACCTTTTCTTCAAGTCCCATCGGGCTGTGGAAGAAGAAGGCGGACGCATATCTGGATGCGCTGATCCTCGAGATGGAGCGGCGGTACGCCGGAATGCTTCAGGAGGGCAGAAGCCCGGGGCCGGTGAGTGTGTACATCGGAGGCGGGACGCCCACCTCCCTGTCCGTGGAGCAGCTCGAGCGCCTCCTTGCGGCGATCGGACGGATCTGGGATCTTGGCAGCACGCTCGAGTACACGGTGGAGGCGGGGCGCCCGGATTCCTTTTCGGAAGAGAAGCTGATGGTCCTGCGAAGACACGGAGTGAACCGGATCTCCGTCAATCCCCAGACCATGAATGATGAGACCCTGCGCATCATCGGAAGGCAGCACAGCGCCGAGGACACTCTGCGGGCCTACGAGATGGCGAGGCGTGCGGGCTTTGAGAATATCAATATGGATATGATCCTCGGCCTTCCGGGTGAGGGTGCGGAGGAGGTTAGGAGAACATTGGCGGTCATTGAGGCCCTGGCGCCGGATTCACTCACCGTACACTCCCTTGCCGTGAAGCGCGCCTCCCGCCTGAAGCAGAATATCCTCGAAGACAGGGAACAGGACGAGGGCGCAGACAGGGGCGTGTTCCGGGGTTATTCCCTTGAGAATTCTCCGGAGATGATGGACCTGGCTGAGGAGGCTGCCCGGCGCATGGGCATGGCGCCGTATTATCTGTATCGTCAGAAGAATATGAGGGGGAACCTTGAGAACACCGGTTTTGCAAGACCGGGAAGGGAGTGCCTCTATAACATTCTCATTATGGAGGAGCTGCAGTCGATTGCGGCCTTCGGTGCAGCGGCCTCTACGAAGGAAGTGTACGAGGACGGGCGGATCGAGCGGAGCATCGCCGCGAAGGATGTGAACCTGTATATACAGCGCATTCATAACTCATTCGATTGACGGGTGCTTGTAATGGGCAGTATCGTTGACTATAATTTAA
This sequence comes from uncultured Lachnospiraceae bacterium, assembly GCA_902803505.1. GTDB lineage: Bacteria > Bacillota > Clostridia > Lachnospirales > Lachnospiraceae > Chordicoccus. Next base: position 29,502 of record CADCQE010000235.1, read on the forward strand.
CAGAAGAATTGGAGCACGGGATCTATGTGAGCAGTCTCGTCCGGGAACTCGGGCGGGAGCTTTTGCTGGACGAGCAGGTGGTCTACCAGCTGCAGGTCGCCGGGATGCTTCATGATATCGGAAAGCTGAGGCTGACAAACTACCTCTACGGGAATGAGGAGATTGTGAGCCCGCTTGTGGTTGAGGAGATGAAATACGTGCGGATGCATCCGATGCTCTCGTATGAGATTCTGAGGGACCGCGGCTACAGCAGCCTGATCCTGGAGTCCGTGCGCTATCATCATGAGGACTGCGACGGAACAGGCTTTCCTTCGAATCTCGTCGGGGACGAGATTCCGCTGGGAGCACGGATCATCCGTGTCTGTGACGTGTTCGCTGCCCTGACCAGCGACCGCCCGTACCGCAAGCGCTTTGACATCTCGGAAGCGATAAGCCTTATGATTGACGAGATCACTCATTTTGACATGAAGATCTTTCTTGCGTTCGAGCGTGTGGTGCACCGGGCCGGGACAAGCTATCACATTCAGCTGGCGGAGAACGATGCGGAGCTTCTGGAGAAATATTCCATTGACGGGCAGTTTTATGAAGCGGTGAAGGAACACTGCGCAAGAATCGGCTGACACATTGGCCTTCTGGTCTCAATGGTGTTGCAGCATGGAAGGGAAGGAAGAAGTATGGCACTGATTAAGAAGCCGGTCACCGGCATGAAAGACATTCTCCCGGAGGAGATGGCAATCCGGAATTACTGCATCCGCGTGATCCGCGAGACTTATGCAAAGTTCGGTTTCTCATCTATTGAGACCCCGGCTGTGGAGCATATCGAGAATTTGCTCTCCAAGCAGGGAGGCGAGAATGAGAAGCTGATTTTCAAGATCTTGAAGAGAGGGGAGAAGCTGAAGCTGCAGGAAGCGGAGAAGGAAGAGGACCTCACGGACAGCGGCCTCCGCTACGACCTGACGCTCCCTCTGTGCCGCTACTATTCCGCGCATGCGGAGGAACTGCCCTCGCCTTTCAAGGCCTTGCAGATCGGCAATGTCTTTCGCGCTGACCGTCCCCAGAGGGGTAGATTCCGCCAGTTCACCCAGTGCGATATCGATGTGCTGGGGGATCCAAGCTGCTTAAGCGAGATCGACCTGATCCTGGCGACGACGACAGTGCTGTCCAGGCTGGATTTCCACAATTTCACGATCCGGATCAACGACAGGAGGCTCCTGAAGGAAGCCGCGAAGCGGGCGGGCTTTGAGGAGAAGGACTATGAGAAGGTCTTTATTATCCTGGATAAGATGGATAAGATCGGGATGGAAGGTGTCAGAAAGGAATTGCTTGAGAACTACAGTGAGAGCACGGTGAACTCTTATCTCGGGCGCTTCCGCGGGCATGCGGACAGCCTGACGGATGAGGATATCGCCTTCATGCAGGAGGTGGAGTCCCCGCTTCCGGAGATCATTGCTACTGTGGACGAGGTGAAGACTGCAGATTTCCGCATCGTGTATGATCCGACGCTTGTCCGGGGCATGGGCTATTACACCGGCCCGATCTTCGAGATCGCCATGGATGAGTACGGCGGATCAGTGGGCGGCGGCGGAAGGTACGATGAGATGATCGGGAAATTCACCGGCCAGCCGACTCCTGCAGTGGGATTCTCAATCGGGTTCGAGCGCATCATCATGCTGCTCCTGGAGAAGGGCTTCCGGGTTCCGGGAGAGGATAGGAAGCGGGCTGTTCTGATTGACAAGAAGGTGTCGGCTCCAAGACTTGCGGAGATTTTCAGGGAGGCTATGGAGCTGCGGAATCAGGGACAGGTGGTTGACATCTCCAGAATGAAGAAAAACAAAAAATTCCAGAAGGGACAGCTCACAGACGCGGGATTCTATGAAATAGACGAATACTTTGAGTAATACGAAAACTGCTTAGAATACGTACTACATTTTCGAATATAAACAGACTGCTTTATGAATTTACAATATTTATAAGAGAAGAGAATACAGAAAAAGGAGCGACATAGAATATGGCAGAATCCATGCAAGGCCTGAAGCGCACGGCCAGATGTGCAGAGATTACGGAAGAAATGATCGGCAGGAGCGTGACGCTCATGGGCTGGGTCGCGAAGTGCAGGAACAAGGGCGGCATCGTCTTTGTGGACCTCCGCGACCGCAGCGGCATCATCCAGATTGTCACGGAGTCTGAGGGGGCCGATGACAGGTGGGGATCCCTGAAGTCAGAGTCAGCCATCGCCGTAGTCGGTACTGTGCAGAAGCGGGGCGGCGCCGTGAATCCGAACCTGAAGACAGGGACCATCGAGGTGGTTCCGACGGAGCTCCGGATCCTGAGTGCTGCGGAGACACCGCCCTTTTTAATCCAGGACGGTATAGACACCAGAGAGGACCTGCGCCTGCGCTATCGCTATCTGGATCTGCGGCGGCCTGAGCTTCAGCACCGGATTATGTTCCGCGCCCATGTCGTACAAATGATCCGCGATTTCCTGACCCGCGAGGGCTTTCTGGATATTGAGACCCCGAACCTCATCGGGAGCACACCGGAAGGCGCGCGGGATTACCTTGTGCCGAGCCGGGTGCACCCGGGTCATTTCTATGCACTGCCGCAGAGCCCTCAGCTCCTGAAGCAGCTGCTGATGTGTTCCGGCTTCGACCGCTACTACCAGATCGCCAGATGCTACAGGGACGAGGACCTCAGAGCGGACCGTCAGCCGGAATTTACCCAGGTGGATATGGAGCTCTCCTTCGTGGATCAGGATGATGTTCTCGATGTCAACACGCGGCTCCTTACCTTCCTGATGGAGAAGCTGCCGCCGGTCATGCGGGAACTGGAATTTGAAGAAGGGCTGGTTCAGGGCATTGAGAAGGCGGCGAAGGAGCTCTCCGCTCACGGCATTTCCAGAATAACCTGGCAGGAGGCCATGGACCGCTATGGCTCGGACAAGCCGGATCTGCGCTTCGGGATGGAGATCGTGGATGTCTCCGACGTGGTGAAGGACTGCGGCTTTGCCGTCTTTACCGGTGCGCTTGCCTCCGGCGGTATGGTCCGGGGCCTCAACGCGAAGGGACAGGGCGAGATGCCAAGGAAGCGCATCGACAAGCTGACAGAGACGGCGAAGACCTACGGCGCAAAGGGTCTGGCTTATATCGCATTGAAAGAAGACGGCTCGGTCAAGAGCTCCTTCGCGAAGTTTATGAGCGAGGAGGAGATGAGTGCGCTGATCGCAGCGATGGACGGCAAGAAGGGCGATCTGCTGCTCTTTGCGGCGGACAAATTCCGCACAGTCTGTGCATCACTTTCTGCCCTCCGCCTGGAGTTGGGGGAGGAGATGGGCCTCATCGACCACAATGAATTCCATTTTGTCTGGGTTGTGGATTTCCCGCTCCTGGAGTGGTCCGAGGAAGAAGGCCGCTTTATGGCGATGCACCACCCCTTCACGATGCCATACGAAGAAGATTTCAAACGGATCGACGAGGATCCGGGTTCTGTGCGGGCACAGGCCTATGATATCGTGCTGAACGGCTGTGAGCTCGGCGGCGGTTCCATCCGTATCCATATGGATGACGTCCAGGAGAAGATGCTTGAGGTTCTGGGCTTCACGCCGGAGCGGGCCAATGAACAGTTTGGCTTCCTGCTCACGGCATTTAAATACGGAGTGCCGCCTCACGCAGGTCTCGCCTACGGGCTTGACCGCATGATCATGCTGCTTACCGGGGCGGATTCCATCCGCGACGTCATCGCATTTCCGAAGGTGAAGGACGCCTCTGACCTCATGATGGGGGCGCCGTCCGCAGTGGATCCGAAGCAGCTTGAGGAGCTCGCCCTGGCAATAAAGTAACGACACATCTCACGACCTATTTTCGCGAGGCATTCATGGAGAACAAGGATTCCGGAAAACAGAATAATATTATGCTGGATAAGACTCCGCTTAGAAAGGTTTCTGCATCGACGGAGAGCGGCGAAGCGAGGCCGCGCCCCCGGACGAAGCGGACGCAAGATGCGGCGCCGCGCCGGAGGCGGAGCAGTGCTTCGGAAGAAGAGCGCAGCACAAGCCGGAGAAGGAGTACGGGAAGGACGAGAAGCTCAGCCCTCTCCGAGCGGGAGAAGCAGCTCAGAGCCGCACAGCGCAAGGCGAGAAAGAGGAGAGTGCTTCGCCAGAGGCTGATTGTAGCCGGCGCGATTCTTGCCGGCATCATTCTCTGGTACTGCGTGACCGCCAACAGCTACCGGAGCCGCTTCCTTCCCCACACCTTCATCAATGGCTTTGACGTAGGCAGCAAGTCCGTGGCGGACGCCGAGGACCTTCTCAGAAAATCTGTGGAGAACTATACGCTGGAGCTCGCCTTCCGCGGCGGGGGGATCGAGGACCTCACCAGCAAGGATGTGGATCTCACCTACGTCTCCAGTAATGAAGTAGAGAAGATTCTCGCAGGACAGAACCGGGCCGCGTGGATCGGGAGCTTCTTTGGCGCCCGCAGCAGCTACGCGGTCAGTACGAGCTTTAAGTTCGACACGGACATGATGCGCAGCTACCTGGAATCCCTGCCGGAATTCCAGGAGGCCAATATCACGAAACCCCGGAACGCGCATATTGTGAGGCTGAGCAACAACAGCTTCCGCGTGGCCACTGAGGTAGAAGGCAATGAACCCAACGAGAATGCCATCTTCGCGGAGGTGGACAGGGCGATCAATGCCTCAGAGGCCAGGGTGAACCTGGCTGCCGTCGAGGGAGCATATGTGGAGCCGGCGCTCAGGCAGGATGACGAGGACCTCAATTACACAGTAGAGCGCTTCAACAGCTTTCTTGATACGACGATCACAATAAAGCGCAAGGATGGGTCTGTCCTGACTTACGGGCGGGATGATTTTGTGGAATGGGTCACATATGATGAGGAGAGTGGAACGTGGTCCCTCAGCAAAGAGACGGTCTATACCAAATGCTACAATATCATGCAGGCCATCGCAGAAGAGGACAATGATGCCCACACCACTGTGGCCTATGATTCAACAGCAGTGGGGCCTGTCGTGCTTCCCTGTGCGTCGTATGGCTATATAGTCGACGTGGAGAGCGAGACAGACATCATGAATGAAGCGCTTCTCAACCGGGAGAGCCGGGAGATTGAGATTGAGAATTCCGTGAAGGAATCCATTGATCCCAAGAACGGGGGTACCTATATCGAAGTGGACGTGACGAACCAGCACGTCACCTATTATAAGGACTACAAGGTTTTCTTTGAGACGGACTGCGTGACCGGCAGGGAATCCAATCCGGAGCGCAGGACACCCTCCGGCGTCTATTCTGTGCTCAATAAGCTTGAGAACCAGGTTCTGGGTTCCCTGACTGCCACGGATCCGGGCCAGCGCTACGAATCCCACGTGGATTACTGGATGCCCTTTTTTGAGAGCTATGGGATGCATGATGCATCCTGGAGAGAGAATTTCGGCGGCTCCTGGTATCTGGAGTACGGGTCCCACGGCTGCGTCAACCTGCCTCCCGAGGATGCGGGGGAGCTCTTCCAGGATGTGGATTACTACACTCCCGTGATCGTTGTCCGGGCCGGCGACAACGCCCCCGACGGCACGCGGCGGGGAGATACCACCTGGAATCCGCCCGAGGGCGGGCTGTACTACGAAGAAGAGTGAATCCTCAGTTACTATTCCCGGTCAGTCTGTGGCCTGTAGCGGGAGGCGCCGTGAATCGTAACAATCTCCGCTGCATCAAAGGAAGTGGATTCTTGGTTTAAGTTGACAAAACAAGGGACAGGTTTTAGAATAATTTTGTCACTTCTGAATAACTTCCAGACAAAGGGAAAGGAGTATTCAATGAAACGTTTAGCAGCAGGTTTTTTAGCAGCAGTGATGGGTGCCAGCATGATCGCAGGTGCGGTCACAACAGTCAGTGCAGATGATCCGATCGAACTGGATGTCATCATCTGCCAGTATGGTCCGAACACAAATGAATGGTTCCTTGGCTCAGGAATGGACGGGAGCAATTTTGTCGAGAAATTCGAAGCAGAGAATCCGGACATTAAGCTGAATCTCGACGTTGTATCCTGGAATGATGTCTACACGGAAGTAGATACCCGCATCGCCAATAACGACGCGCCGGATATTCTGAACATCGATGTCTTTGCGAATTATGCAAATGACGGTCTTCTTCTCCCGGTCTCTGATTACTGCCCGGAGGATCTCTACGAAGATTTCTTCCCCTCCTTTATTGAACAGTCGGTCATTGACGACACGGTCTGGGCTGTTCCGGATCTCGCCTCTGCCCGCGCGCTGTTCTGCAACGTGGACATCTTCGAGGAAGTGGGCATCGACTATCCCACAACCTGGTCCGAGCTGGAGGACTGCTGCCAGGCAATCATTGATTACTATGACGGCGAAGTCTATCCCTGGGGCATTGACATGACCACTGACGAAGGCCAGGCTGCTTTCGCGTATTATACCTGGGGGAATGGCGGCGGCTTCGTGGATGCCGACGGCAACTGGGCAGTCAACTCCGATGAGAACGTAGAAGCCATCGAATATGCGCTTCACCTGATCGACGAGGGCTATACGAATCCGAATCCCGCGACACAGACCCGCTATGACCTGCAGGATATGTTCGCAGCAGGCAAGCTTGCGATGGTGATCGCCCCGAACCAGCTTCCCACCTATGTGGCGGACAAGGGCGGCGACATCAACCTGGTCACCGTAAATATCCCGGCTGCTGACAACAAGGAATCCTCCTCTGTCGGCGTCATGGACCGCGTCATGGCCTTCAAGGATGACTCTGCTCCCGACCAGGATGCAAGAAATGAAGCCATCGGCAAGTTCCTGAGCTTCTTCTATGACCCCGAGAACTATGTGGGATGGGTCTCCATGGAGGGCTTCCTGCCGGCAGTGAATTCTGCGGTCGAAGCACTCGTGGAAGCAGATCCTTCTTTCGAGGCCTGGCTGGATGTCCTCGGCGGCTGCCAGTTCTATCCGACAGCGAAGGCTGAGTGGGATCAGGTCAAGCAAGGCGTCATCGCCGCTGAGCAGAATGCTCTGACCGGCGCCAGCATCAAAGATGAACTGGATGCGCTTCAGGCTGAATTAGAGCAGTAAATCTTGTAAGATGAGCCAAAGGGGCTGTGGAATGCTGACGGCGGACAAAAGTGTGCGTCAGCAGGGACGGTTCCCTTTGGCTCCTTTTGTTCATCACGGTCAAGTTCTGACATCGCTTGAAGGGAGTCAGAGAGAAGCGTCTCAGGCTGGCTCACTTTGTTCGTCACAGTCGTGCATTCACAAGGATAGAAAAATGAGTCGAAGAGAGCAGTCCCTGCTGACTCATTTTTTTCGTTAAAGAGATATGAAGCAGAAACAATCCTGGAAACCGTATCTATGGCTCCTTCCGAGCATCCTGCTGATCTCGGTCTTCGTCATTTTCCCGATCGTGATCGTATTCCGCCTGTCCTTCAGTGAGATCTCAAAATCAGGCGTAGTGGGCGGGTTTGTCGGATTGAAGAACTATGTCGAAGCCGTTCATCTGCCGGCCTTTGGAATTGTGATGAAGAACACCTTCTGGTGGGTTATCTCCGTGGTCGGCCTGTCCACGCTCATCGGCTTCATCATCGCGCTCGCACTCAATCAGAAATTCCGCGGGAGGAAGATTGCCCGGTCCATCCTCATCTTTCCCTGGGCCACATCCCTTGTGATCCAGGCATCGGTCTGGAACTATATCATAAAATACGAATACGGCAGCCTCAACAACACGCTGCTCAATCTCGGCGTGATCAGGGAAGCAATAAACTGGCGCGCTTCCTACCAGATCGAGTTCATCTGGGAATGCGCCTGCGGCATCTTCGTCACGATTCCTTTCGTGGCCTTCTGCGTGCTGGCCGGCATGCAGTCCATCGACGAATCCCTCTATGAATCCGCAACAGTGGACGGCGCCGGCTTCTTCAGCAAGCTCTTCCGCATCACGCTTCCGCTTGTGATGCCCTCCCTGACAGTGAGCACGGTGCTCAACATCATCTATGTGTTCAACTCCTTCCCGATCATATTCACGATGACGAAGGGTGCGCCCGCCAATAAGACGGACACGATGATCACCTTTCTCTATATGCTGAGCTTCTATGACCGGAAGAAGGGCCCGGCGAACGCCCTGTCTGTCATCGGCTTCCTGATCCTGTGCTTCTGCGCCGGCATCTACATGCTCACGATGCTGAGAAAGGAGGAAGACTTATGATGCAGGGAAATGAAAAACGGACGAACTGTATCTCCCTCCTCCTTGTGTTTCTGGGACTCGGGCTTGCCCTCGCCCTGATGCTGCTGCCTCTGTACAGCTTCAAGGCGGGCATTTACACGAAAAAATCCTCCAACACCTTTGTGGGAGATGAAAAATACCGGGAGGTGCGCGCCGAAGTAGAAGAGATCGCTGAGGAATACCGCGCCAAGGGCCACAATGTGGAGATCAGTGAGAGCGTGACAGAGCGCACGAATTCTAAGGGAGAGACCACGTCGCTGGTGGCATTTTCCATCGATGAGTCCTTTCACAAGAGCATTCTCTCCTTTGCAAATGCAGGCCTTCCTTCCTCCGCTGCGCTCCTGGTGATGCTGGCCGCCATGGGAGCGGCATTGCTGGCGGCCCTGGCCGGCACGCTCCCCTCCATCACAAAGAACGGCCGCGCTCTTACGGGAGGACAGGCGGCCCTGCGGGACCTCAGCTGCTTTGCTTCCCTGGCCGCTATGATTTCGGTTCCCGTATTTGTGCTCATGAATAATTCCCTGTTCTGGAGGAAGATCAGCCTCTACGCCCAGGACCTCCTGACAGAGGGCAAGGAAGAGCTTTACGCAAAGCTCGACGGCTTTCTCTATGGAGGGAGCATGGGAGAGGAGATCGGGGATGCCCTGAAGCACGTCAGCTGTGAACACAGCCCCCTTGTGTGGGCTCTGCTGCTCTGTTTTGCGGTCAGCGGCATAGCGGCAATCCTTCTCCGCTACGGGTCCGTCAAGAAGAAGCTCCTGCGCGTGGCACTCTACGCCTTCGTGATTGTGGTCTGCGTGATCACGCTCTATCCCTACTACGTCATGTTTATCACGGCCTTCCGCTCCAATGCGGAGACCCTGGACATGTATTTCCTGCACATGCTGCCGACGAAGTGGCTGTGGGGGAACCTGGGAGACATCATCAAGCGCGGCGTGCCCGGCTTCCTTTTCAATTCTGTCCTGATCGCGGGAGGGGCCACGCTGCTGGCACTGCTTTGCGGGATTCCCGCGGCCTATGCCATGGCCCGCATGCACTTCAAAGCCAAGAAATTCTTCCTCGGCTTCGTCATCATGAGCCAGATGTTCTCGCCGGTAGTGCTCATCATCGGCATCTCCCAGCTTATGAATGTGATGCATCTCAACGACAACATCCTGGGGCTGATCTTTGTAAATGCCGCCTTCAACCAGGCATTTGCCATCTGGCTGCTCCGCGGGACCTTTGTATCCATTCCGGTGGAAATGGAGCAGGCCGCGAAGATCGACGGCTGCGGCACAGTGGGCTCCATGGTCCGGGTGCTGCTGCCCATGGCCGCCCCCGGTATCGTGACAACACTGATCTTCGTGTTCATCAACGCCTGGAATGAGTACACCATCTCCACAGTGCTGATCTCTACGGCTTCGAAGAGACCCATTACGGTCGGCATCACGCAGTTCTCGTCCTTCAACATGATCGAGTGGCAGTATCTCTTCGCGGCTTCGCTCCTTGCGACAGTGCCGGTGGTGGTCCTGTTCATGTGCATCGAGAAGCACCTGACCAGCGGTCTCACAAGCGGAGGTGTAAAGGGATGAGAAGACAGGTACTCTGCTCGGTATGTGCTGCCGTGACTGCTTTTTTTCTCTGCTGTCACACGGCGGCCGGAAGTTCCGATTCCCTCGTACCCGGGGATATTGTGCCCAATGAGAAGGGCATCCTGACCGTGGGGTTTGTCATGGTCGGCGCGGAATCAGACTGGCGCATTGCGTGCAACCGCTCCATTGAGTCCACATTTACAAGGGAGAACGGCTACTCCCTCCTGATCAGCGATGCCCAGCAGAAGCACGAGAAACAGATCAAGGCAGTGCGGGAATACATCAGCCAGGAAGTGGACTACATCCTCCTCAATCCGATTGTTGAAAATGGATGGAACTCGCTCCTTGAGGAGGCCCGGGAGGCGGGGATCCCGGTGATTGTATTCGACCGCGAGGTGGACGCCGGGACAGAAGAGTACACGACATGGCTCGGCTCCGATTTCTATCTCGAGGGGCAGCGGGCCCTGGCCTATCTGGATGCGTTCCTGTCGGGCCGCGGCTATGAAGAGGAGCTTGGCATCGTCCATATTCAGGGAACGATCAATTCCTCGGCCCAGCTCGGGAGGACCAGGGCCCTCGACGAGGCACTGAATACCCATGCGAACTGGAAGCTCCTGGACCGGCAGACAGGGGATTTCACAACGGCAAAGGGCAAGGAAGTCATGGTCGATATGCTGGACCGCTTCGGCAGCGAAATCCAGGTGGTCTATTGTGAAAATGACAACGAGGCCTATGGAGCCATCGATGCGATCGAAGGGGCGGGCCTCCATGTGGGGACGGACCTCGCCTCCGGAGACATCCTGGTGCTCTCCTTCGACGCCACCAATGACGGGCTGGATCTGACCCTTGGCGAGAAGATCCTCGTCAATACGGAGTGCGCGCCCCTCTACGGGCCGCTGATCAGCCAGCTGATTGCCAGGCTGCAGGCGGGAGAAGAACTGCCGTCCAGGCAGTACGTGTCGGAGGATCAGTTTTCCGCCCTTTCAGACCCTGCGGAAGTGAGCGTGGACGGCTTGTCTTATCCGGTCACGCAGCTGACGCAGGAGATCATAGACGGGAGAACGTATTAGATGATCAAGCTTTTTTTGGCAGAAGATGAAATTGCAATGCGTGAGGGCATACGCCGCCACATCCACTGGGAGGAAGAGGGCATAGAATTCTGCGGAGAGGCGGGGGACGGAGAGTTGGCTCTTCCGCTGATCCTCCAGCAGAAGCCCGATATTCTCATCACGGATATCAAGATGCCCTTTATGGATGGACTGGAGCTGGCGGCGGAAGTCAAGAAGCAGCTCCCGGATACAAAGATCGTGATTCTCTCGGGCTACAGTGAGTTTGAGTACGCCCAGGAGGCACTGCGCCTCGGCGTGACGGAATACCTCCTGAAACCCATTACTCCGAAGAAGCTGAAGGAAGTGATCCGGAAGCTGGCGGATTCCATCGAAGAGGAGCGGGCCAGCAAGGAAGCGCGCTTTGACCTGCTACAGGAGGAACTGAGGGAGAAGGACGAGCGGGACCGCAGGGAACTGCTGATGACCATTCTCTCTTCGGAGAGCGGGACGCGGGAGATCCTTCAGAAGGCGGAGGAGGTCGGCATCCGGCTCAGCGCCGTGTGCTACCGCGTATTGCTTGTCTTCTTCTTCTGCGAATCGGATTACCGGAAGCAGGACGAGGCGGATGAGCTGCTTCGCTCGGTCATCGACGGGTCACAGCTTGAGGAACGCTGCTTCCTGTTCGAGCATGGGCTCGACAGCCGCATCATTCTTATGGCCGGGCAGTCCGGGGAAGAGCTGGAGGAAGAGAGCAGTGCCCTCATCTTCAGCATCTCTGCTGCCATGGATGAGGTGGAGGAGCTCCACTATTTCATCTGCATCAGCTCTGATGCAACGAGGCTCAGCTCCATCCGCCGGGTCTACCGGGAGGCTTATAAGACGGCATCCTGCCGCTTCTTCCTGCCGCTGGACCAGACGATCCGGGCCGACACGCCCATTCCCCAGATCCTCAATATGGAGAACCGCACTCCCATCAACACGGAGATCGCCCTTCAGAACGGCAACCTGCGCACGGTCTGGGAGAATTTCCTCCACACGGGGACGCTCTCAGAAGCGAAGGACTTCGTGGAGGGGGTATTTTCCTCAATCGGGGAGAGCAACGGGCAGTCCATCATTTTCCTGAATTACCTCACGATGGACTGTTATTTCTGCATGGCCCGTTTCCTGAAGGAGATGGGGAGAGAACCGGAGGATGTCAATGCGGCCGTGGGCGACATCAATACGGCGGTGGGCCGCTTAAAGAGTGCCGGGGACGCCAAGCACTATCTGGAGATCTATCTCGAGGAGGTCATACGGCAGAGGGACAACAACGCCACCAGTAAGAATAACCAGCTGCTGCAGAACGCCCTCGATTATATCGACGAGCACTACACCGACGGTTCCCTCACTTTGCAGGATGCTGCTTCGGCGGCATCGCTCAGTCCCAACCGCTTCTCCTCTCTCTTCTCCCATGAGATGGGGATGACCTTCATCGAGTACCTGATCGGCAAACGCATGGAGAGAGCCTGCGAGCTGCTCATGACGACGGATCTCAAGAGCTTTGAGGTGGCGTACAACTCCGGATACAACGATCCCCATTACTTCAGCACCACATTTAAGAAAGTGAAAGGCATGTCGCCCATGGAGTACCGCAGAAGAGGGCAGGCACAATCATGAAGAAAGACAAGGGCGGAATGTCGATCCGGGCGCGGGTGATGAGTCTGACGGTCATACTCATCATCCCTTTTGTTATGCTTGTCTTCGTCCTACTTTACCAGTTAAACCGTATCGGCGATTCCTACGACGCCATCGTGAAGAATATTACGAAGGTCAATGAGTTCAATATTGTCTTTAAGGAAAAGATCGATTCCGTCATGTACATGATGGTGGCCCACTCCCTCAGCAAATATGAAGTGAAATGGGAGCTGGGCACGGAGAATCCGGAGGTGCTGATCCGGGAGGCCGAGGAGGCTTTCGAG
>CADCQE010000236.1 GCA_902803505.1 uncultured Lachnospiraceae bacterium
ACGATAAGAACCTGGTGGATGCCGGCAAGTTCGATTGCCTTCTCATGGTGAAGGACTTCGGGGATACGGAGCTGAAAGAAGATCATACATTTATGACCAATGCCGACGTGCCGACCCTGACCTTTGAAGACCTGATCTTAGACCCGGTCAATCCCTTTACCGGAAAAGCGGTCAACAGCGATGAAAAAACGGCGCATCCACAGATCGTCACGGATTCCGACAACTGGAAGACGACCGAGAACAACTCCTACGCCTTCGACACAAAGGAGCAATACTGGTACACGGTGGAGAAGGATGTTCTGGATCTTAGCAACTGGAGGAGGCTGGGCACCTGGCCCGAGGCCCAGAAGGAACTTGCGAAGATGGGGCTCTGGCCGTGAATAGTAACGATAATTAACAAACGCGCAACAAGTTCGAGATTAAAGCTTGCGGCACCCACCTTTTTTGTGTATGATATATAAGTTCATTCTGGTAAGCTGCGATGGATACGGCTCAGATGAACTGTATATAGGAATCGCGGATTGTTCTGCGCAGCAGAGGATCCCGCAGAGGACTATAGGAGAAGTCATAAGGGAGAATGTAATAAATCAAAGGATTTGGAGGTTGATAAGATGCATGCGATTTATTTGAGTACGGACGCGGCGGCTCCTGCCGGAGGGCTGGGAATGAGCAGTATGCTGATCTGGCTGGTGGTGATGGTCGCGATCATGTATTTCCTGATGATCCGTCCGCAGAGGAATGAACAGAAGAGGATCAACGCAATGCTTGCGGACATGGCAGTTGGCGACAGTGTCGTCACCACCGGCGGTTTCTACGGCGTAATCCTTGACATCACGGATGATGACGTAATTGTTGAATTCGGCAACAACAAGAACTGCCGGATTCCCATGAGGAAATCCGCCATTGCACAGGTGGAAAAAGCTTCTGACTCTTATTCAGCAGAACCGGTCAAGGAAGAGACCAAGCCGTCGCTCTTTGGGTTCGGGAAGAAGAAGGATTCCGCTAAGACAGAAGATACAGCAGCCAGCAAGCAGGAAGAGAAATAAGACAGGAAGCCTTAAGGAAGAACGAATGACGAAGGATGTTGGAGGCGGATATGACCGTCTCCTTTCTTACAAAATAGGCTTCCGTCTGACAAAGGAAGGAGAGATGAAACATGAGAAGTGATACTGTAAAATGCGGACTGCAGCAGGCTCCCCACCGCTCCTTGTGGAATGCCCTCGGCGTGACAAAAGAAGAGATGGAAAAGCCGCTTGTCGCCGTAGTCAGTTCCTACAATGAGATCGTGCCGGGGCATATGAATCTGGACAAGATTGCGGATGCCGTCAAATTAGGGATCGCAGAAGCCGGCGGATATCCTGTTCTCATTCCCGCAATCGCAGTCTGCGACGGCATAGCCATGGGGCATGTAGGCATGAAGTATTCACTTGTCACGCGCGACCTCATCGCAGACTCCACGGAAGCTCTCGTCATGGCGCACCAGTTTGACGCCATGGTCTGCATTCCGAACTGCGATAAGAATGTGCCGGGGCTTCTCATGGCCGCGGCCCGGCTGAACATCCCCACTGTCTTTGTCAGCGGAGGCCCGATGCTTCCGGGCCATGTAGGGGGAAAGGAAACCTCCCTGTCCAGCATTTTCGAAGCCGTCGGCGCCAGACAGGCGGGGACAATGAGCGAGGAGGAGCTTGAGGAGTACGAGGAATTCGGATGTCCCACCTGCGGCTCCTGCTCCGGTATGTACACGGCGAACAGCATGAACTGCCTGACAGAAGCCATCGGTATGGGCCTTAAGGGAAATGGAACCATCCCGGCCGTTTACTCCGCCCGGATCCGTCTGGCGAAGCATGCAGGCAATCAGGTGATGGAGCTTCTGCGCCGGAACATCCGCCCCAGAGACATCATCACCGAGAGATCCATCCGGAATGCGCTCACAGTGGATATGGCCCTGGGCTGCTCCACCAACACCATGCTGCATCTGCCGGCGATCGCCCATGAGATCGGCTTCGACCTGGATATGCGGATTGCGAATGAATATTCGGCAAGGACTCCGAACCTCTGCCACCTCGCCCCGGCCGGTCCCACCTACATGAATGAGCTCTATGAGGCAGGCGGTGTCTATGCGGTCATGAATGAGCTGTCAAAGCTGGATCTGCTGGATCTCGACTGCATCACGGCGACAGGGAAGACGGTGGGAGAGAATATCAAAGGAGCTTACAACCGGAACCCGGAGGTCATCCGCCCGGTTGAGAATCCCTACAGCAGGACCGGCGGGCTGGCCGTGCTCAGCGGCAACATCGCCCCCGAGGGCGGCGTAGTCAAGCAGAGCGCCGTGGTGCCGGAGATGCTTGTCCATGAGGGCCCCGCGCGAGTCTTCGATTGTGAGGACGACGCCATTGAGGCGATCCTCGGAGGAAAGATTCATGAGGGAGACGTCGTGGTCATCCGCTATGAAGGCCCCAAGGGCGGCCCCGGCATGAGGGAGATGCTGAACCCCACATCCGCAATTGCGGGAATGGGACTTGGCTCCACGGTGGCGCTCATCACTGACGGACGCTTCAGCGGAGCTTCCCGCGGCGCGTCCATCGGCCACATTTCTCCGGAGGCCGCTGTAGGCGGTCCCATCGCCCTCATTGAAGAGGGGGATATCATAAAGATCAATATCCCGGAGAAGACCCTGAACGTCGATGTCCCGGAAGAAGTGCTTGCTGCAAGACGCAAGGCCTGGGTTCCCCGCAAGCCGAGGATCACGAGCGGCTACCTCGCCAGATATGCCGCCATGGTAAGCTCCGGGAGCCGCGGAGCCGTGCTGGAAATACCGGAATGAGAGAAGGAAGGAGCATCGAAACCCTATGATGTTAACTGGATCAGAGATCATTGTTGAGTGCCTGAAGGAACAGGGCGTGGATACTGTCTTTGGTTATCCGGGCGGTACGATTCTCAATGTTTATGACGCGCTCTATGCACATCAGGATGAGATTCACCACATACTGACTTCTCACGAGCAGGGGGCTGCCCACGCGGCCGACGGCTATGCGCGCGCCACCGGCCGATGCGGCGTAGTGCTTGCGACGTCAGGGCCCGGAGCCACCAACCTTGTGACCGGTATCGCCACGGCCTATATGGATTCTGTGCCACTCGTTGCATTTACTTGCAATGTGGGTGTCTCGCTTCTGGGAAAGGACAGCTTCCAGGAAGTGGATATCGCCGGCATCACGATGCCGGTCACGAAGTACAGTGCGATCGTAAAAGATGTGAAGCAGCTCGCTCCCATGATCCGGAAAGCTTTCCGCATCGCGAAGAGTGGCCGTCCCGGCCCTGTCCTTCTGGATATCACGAAGGACGTAACGGCGGCCTCCTATGATTATACTCCTGAGTTTCCGCTGCCGGTTCCTCCCCTGACGGAGAAGATCCGCAAGAAGGATATCGATGAAGCGATCCGTCTGATCCATGAAGCAAAGCGGCCCGTGATCTTCGTCGGAGGCGGAGCCATCGCTTCCGGAGCTTCTGAAGAAGTGCGGGCACTGGCGCACAAGATCGACGCCCCTGTGTGTGACACGCTGATGGGGAAGGGCGCATTTCCCGGAACGGACCCTCTCTATATGGGAATGCTGGGAATGCACGGCACGAAGATTGCGAACAAGGCACTCGCCGAGTGTGACCTGCTCATTGCCTGCGGCGTCCGTTTCTCTGACCGCGATACAGGCAAGACCTCTGCCTTTGCGGAACAGGCGAAGATCATCCACCTGGATATTGACGCCGCGGAGATCAATAAGAATGTGATCTGTGACACCTCTGTCGTCGGGGACCTCCGGGAGGTCCTGAAGCGGATCCTCCCCGTGCTCGAGGAGACGAAGCATGAGGAGTGGCGCGCCCGGATCGAGGAATACAAAGCGATCCATCCGCTCAAGTACGAGTACCCGAGACTCACAGGCCCTTATATGATCCAGGAGCTCTACCGCCTGACGAATGGCGATGCCATTATCACAACCGATGTGGGGCAGCACCAGATGTGGGCCGCCCAGTATTACACATATACGTCGCCCCGCACTTTCCTGAGCTCCGGCGGGCTTGGCACCATGGGCTTCGGCTTTGGAGCCGCCATGGGCGCTAAGGCCGGATGCCCGGATAAGACCGTCGTCAACATTGCAGGGGACGGCTGTTTCCGCATGAATATGAACGAAGTGATCAGTGCGGTCCGCAACGGCATCAAGGTTATTGAGATCGTCATGGACAACGGCGTGCTCGGCATGGTGCGGCAGTGGCAGAACCTCTTCTATGGAAAGCGCTTTTCGAATACCATACTCGATGACGGGATTGATTTTGTCAAGATCGCCGAGGGCATGGGAGCTCTCGGAATCCGCGTGACGAAGAAAGAGGAAGTGGAGGACGCTATTTTGAGAGCCCTCGCGTCGGACCGCCCCGTGGTGATCGACTGCAAGATCGACAAGGATGATATGGTCTTCCCCATGGCTCCGGCCGGAAAGCCCATCGAGACCGCATTTGACCAGGATGATCTTTAATGGTTCCTATTCACGGCCAATCTGCAATCAGATTCCGGCTCATCATGCTTGCATGAATGAGATGAGATACAAGGAACCTGCCCCTCCTTTGTATCTTTCTTATGGCAATAAATCATTGAAAGAGGTGTTGAGAATCATGTACACATATCGCTGCCTGAACAATATTTCTTCTCTGGGAACACAGCACTTTGACGGGAAATACACTGAGGTTCACGAGACAGAGCCTTCGGATGCAATTCTGGTGCGCAGCGCCAATATGAAGGAGATGGAGTTCACTGATGAGCTCAAGTGTATCGCCAGGGCTGGTGCAGGTGTGAACAACATCCCGGTGGATCGCTGTTCCTCTCAGGGCATTGTGGTGTTCAATACGCCCGGCGCCAATGCGAACGGCGTCAAGGAGCTCGTCATCGCCGGTATGCTTCTTGCTTCCAGAGACATTGTTGGCGGAATCGAGTGGCTGGAGCATCAGGAACCTACAGCAGACCTGCAGAAGAGAGCAGAGAAGCAGAAGAAGCAGTTCGCCGGCTCAGAGATCGCCGGTAAGAAGCTCGGCATCATCGGTCTTGGCGCCATTGGAGTCATGGTGGCGAATACGGCTGTTGCGCTGGGAATGGAGGTCCATGGTTACGATCCCTACCTCTCTTTGAAAGCAGCCTGGAACCTTTCAAGCAACATCAAGTATGTACAGAATGTCACCGATCTCTACCATGAATGTGATTTCATCACACTGCATGTCCCGCTCAATGATGAGACCAAGGAAATGGTCGATGCAGAGGCATTTTCCATGATGAAGGACGGAACGGTTCTGCTTAACTTCTCAAGAGACCTGCTCGTCAAAGAGTCCGCCCTTGTCAAGGCATTGGAAGACGGCAAGCTCCGTAAGTATGTGACAGACTTCGTGACACCT
>CADCQE010000237.1 GCA_902803505.1 uncultured Lachnospiraceae bacterium
AAGCGCCTGATCCTTGCGCACCTCCTCGTCCACGTCCCTGAAGCCGGCCACGATGCCGGTCTTGCCGTCGGGCAGGTCCAGCTTGGCGAATTCCAGGCGGTAATAGCGGATGCCGGTATCAAAGACGCGGCGGAAAAGAATCGAATAGATCAGCCTGCTCTCCGTGTTCCTGACGATGTTCTCCGGGGTGACCGCTTCCAGAAAGCGCTCTCGGTCTTCCTCCAGCACCAGATTGGAATAGAAAGCAAATGCTTCGGAGAATTTTTGGATCTTGACGGCCGTGTGGGCGGGCAGGAGATGTACCATCTCATTGTCGATGCGGTACAGCTCGAACTTTTCGGTCTCGACATCGTTGATGAGCCAGACCGAGTCATACACCCGGGTCAGTGCTTCGATGACGGCCGCGCGCAGGGCTTTGTCGGATTCCGCCTGCTGATGCTTGTCGGTGATGTCCGAGATGAATACATAGTACAGGCCCTTGTAGACGTCGGATTCTACATAGTGGCCGAAGTCGTCGATCCAGCGGGTCTCCCCGTCCTTGCGGATGATGCGGTATTCCACGAAATCCATATCCGCCCGGCTTTCGTTGATCTGCGTCTTGATCAGGGCGGTGATTCTGTCGTAGTCGTCCGGGTGAACCATCCCCCGGAAGGAGAAGCCGGTAAATGCCCGGAACTCTTCCAGACTGCTGCAGCCGAATATTTCGCAGACCGCCTTGTTGGCGTAGAGCAATTCGCCGCTTTCGTCAGCTTTGTAAATGAAGAAGCCTCCGGGCATGTGCTCGCCAAACTGCTCGATGATCGCGAGACTTTCTTCGTTTAATATAAAATGCTTACTGAACATAGAGCTTCCTCCCTTGATTTATAGAAAAACCAGTGAGAAGGCGATCAGGAACTGGGCTGCGTAGTAGAACACATAATTTCCTATGATATCTACCCCGCGGTCTTTTCCGACTCCGAAATAGGTCCTGTTGAGAATGAGGTCGGAGATGGCGAAGAGAACACTTCCGATGAAAAACAGCACGATAGCCGGCCCGCCGCCTGTTGCGATGAGCTGCGCTCCCGATACAAAGACCGTGGAGAACATCAGGAAACCGTAGACCAGGATGACGCGTTTCATATCACCGTAGTGCAGGTTCAGGGGTTTTGCCAAGTAGCAGCCCACAAAAGCTGCCGCCGCCGCAGCGAGCAGGAAGGAAGCGATGAGGTAGAGCCCGGTTCCGTATTGTACGAGAAGCCCGGCGATATACAGGATGTGGCTGATGCCGAACACCAGAAAGCCGGCATTTGTGAAAGCGGTGTCATTCTCCGGGTAGACGTCTTTGAGGTCCAGCCAGATATCACCCAGCAGCGCGAACACAAGTCCGAGGATGAGGAAGGGCGCAAGAGCGGAGCTTGACCTCGCAAAGACCGCCACCGCAATGAAGAGGAGGGAGACCGTGCATTTTAGGAAGACCGACTTCAGAGTGCAGCCCCGAAGCCTCTGGGAGATGCAGAGGGGCAGGAACAGGATACCGAGAATCAGGAAGAATGTACTCATGCTTACTCCTTTCTGTGCAGCGGGTCAGGGGGACGGTTCTCGGTGACCCGCTATTATGTAAACTTTGCTGCATTTATAGAAATGAGTCTTGCCCAGGGAGTGATCAAATGCTACGGCGCTCACGTCCCTTATGACCCATATTTTACCACATCCTGTCCCTTCATGAGGGAAAACTTGAGAAAGCATTTTGATCAGTGTAAAATAATAGGATAGGAAAAGCTAAGATTTCAGAACCGGAGGATAACTGCCGTGGGAATTCAGGACAGGGATTGGGATCGCGAGGGCGGAGGGGGACAGTCTGTGTTCTCCGCACTTTGTAATTCTTGCGGACATTCGTTTCGCGTCCGTATCCCGCAGGATTTTTCAGAAAATAAAAGCTACAGTATCAGCTATCGCTGCCCGAAATGCGGGAGGCAGTATACGATCACAAATGGAGAGATCCGGCAGAGAGGCGGCCAGAATGCAGGAAATGCAGGCAGGCCCAAAAAGGATATCTTTAAGATCCTGCTCTATGTGATCCTGATTCCGTGCATCATTCTTCTTGTGGGGACGATTGCACTTCTGATTGCGGGCATTTTCGTGGATGTGTCGCCGGTATTCAAAGGCATTCATGATGGGTTTGTACGTGTATTTCACAGGGAAATGGATATACAGGCCTTCATGACCTTTATGACGAGGATTTTTGTCATTGTTGTCTGCTTCCCGGTTCATGAGTCGGCCCATGCGTGGGTGGCCGGGCTTCTCGGGGACGATACGGGGAGAGCCCGCGGGCGGGTCAGCCTGAATCCTTTCCGGCATCTCGACCTGATCGGCACGCTGATGATCTTCCTACTGGGCGTGGGGTATGCCAAGCCGGTCCCGGTAAATATCAACCGATTCAAGCACAGGAAGCGGGATTTTGCGCTGACCGCTATAGCGGGGCCGATTTCGAACCTCCTGATGGCGATCATTTTCCTGTTTATTCTCAAATTCTTAATCCCTGCGATTGCTTCCTCGCAGTATGGACAGGTGCTGCTGCAGGCATTGATTTATGCGTCGTTTATCAATGTGTCCCTGGCCGTGTTCAACCTGATACCGATTCCGCCGCTGGATGGGTCCCGCGTGGTTTCTGCATTTTTACCGGATGATATGTATGACTGGGTGCTGAAGTCCGGACAGGCGGCGGTGGTGGTCCTGTTCGTTGCGATCATGGTGATGAACCGCATGGGTGTGTCACCTATAGGACAGCTTTCCTCCATGGTGTTTCAGGCCCTGTATGGGTGGATTGTCTAGCAGTGAATTCCGCCGTCGAAGGACGGAATAAAGCTCTCCGCAGCGGCGGAGCCTTCCTGGATATACGCATTTTTTATGCCGAGGGACAGCGCGTGATTGATCAGCTTCTCGTATTCCCGCCGGGTGACTTTTCTCCCAAGCAGAGGATCCTCTGCCGGAAGCGGGAGAGGAGTGTACTGGCTGAGTATGCTGAAGATGAGCGCATCTCCGTAAGCGGCGTACAGATAGGAGATGGTCTCCTCTGCTTCCCGGACATGGCCGGGAAGCAGCAGGATGCGGACCAGAACGCCCTTTTGCAGCAGGTTCTCTTTCCAGATGGGCTGCGGGCACTGGCGGAGCATCTCTTTTATAGCCTGCTTTGCAAATGCAGGATAATCCGGCGCGTGGGAATACAGGGAGGCTGTGTCCGGATGCATATACCGGAAATCTGTCAGATAAATGTCTGTGAGCCCTTCGAGCAGGGCGAGGGATTCTGCCCGCTCATAGCCGCTGGTGTTATATACGACGGGGATGGAGAGCCCTGACTGCCGCGCAAGCTGTAAGGATTCTATGACGTGAGGCAGAAAGTGTGCTGCGGTGACCAGGTTTATGTTGTGGGCCCCGGCGTCCCGGAGCCGGAGATACAGGCTCGACAGCTCTTCGGAGGAGGCCGGGATGCAATGCGGCAGATCTGTCCCTCCGCCCGGAATCAGGGAATCCGGGATCATGCTCCGGTTCTGGCAGTAGATGCACCCGAGGGAGCAGCCGGCGAAGAAGACAGTGCCGGAGCCGCATGTTCCGGAGATGCAGGGCTCTTCCCACATGTGGAGGGAGGCCCTGCCGAGCAGGGGCTCGGAGGACATGCGGCAGAAGCCGGTCTCGCTGTCCAGGCGCCTGGCTCTGCATTGTCTGGGGCATAGGGTGCATGATTTATAGAGGGACTGCATGGATGTCATGGGGGGCTCCTTGTTCTTGAAAATAAGTCGGGGGGAAAAATGAGTCAGAGGGGACGGTTCTTTTTGACTCATTTTTTCGGCAGTTTTAAGGAATTACAACAGCTGTGCTAAAATGAGTCAAAAAGAACCGTCCCCTCTGACTCATTTTTCCGGCAGTTGCCTTTGACTTATTGTACAGCAGTCTTGTGGTGATACAAATAGTTTTTCTGACTGGAGGTATTTATGCAAAAAGAAGTATTGGTCACGCTTCCGCTGAAGGAGGAGCACAAGCGCTTGTTTCAGGATGCGGTGAACGGGACGGAGCTGGTGCTCACTTACAAAACGGGGCTGGGGGTGACGCCGGAGGATCTCGCACGCGTGAATGCCGTGATCGGCAATCTTCCGCCGGCCCGCCTGCGGGGGAATGAGCAGCTCGAGTGGGTCCAGCTGAATTCCGCCGGGGCGGCGGAGTATGCAGATGTTCTTCCGGGACCCTGTGTCCTGACGAATGCAGCCGGTGCTTACGGCCCCTCGGTCTCCGAGCATATGCTTGCGCTCACCTTCGCCCTCATCCGGAGGCTCGGACAGTATGGCCGGAACCAGATGCAGCATACATGGAAGGCGATGGGGCAGATTATTTCCGTAGAAGGGGCCACGGGTGCGGTTCTTGGCCTGGGAGATATCGGCAGCAGCTACGCCAGGAAGGTAAAAGCCCTCGGCGCGTATGTCATTGGGTTTCGCAGAACCCTGAGGGAGAAGCCGGATTATCTGGATGAGCAGTATACGCTGGACAGCCTGGAGAAGATCCTCCCCCGCGTGGACATTCTTTCAATGGTGCTTCCGGGTCTTGCGGAGACGGAACACATCATAAATGCAGAGCGCCTGGCGCTTATGAAAGAAGGGGCCTACCTGATCAACGTGGGGCGCGGCAATGCAGTAGAAGCGGCGGCCCTCAAAGAGGCGGTCCGGAGCGGCCGCCTGGGCGGCGCG
>CADCQE010000238.1 GCA_902803505.1 uncultured Lachnospiraceae bacterium
ATTTTATGTCGCGAAAAGAACCGTCCCCCCTGCATCATTGCCCCATCAGGACCCGATCACTGACACTCCAAATGCATTGCAGATGCCGTCAACAGGCACACCCTGTCTGCAGAGCGGGCAGGTCTCGTGGGAATGGCTGTCGTAGTCGGGCAGATCCGCTTTCGAGAAGATGGAATAAACAGGAAGCCCTGCGGCTTTTGTCGCGATGGAGAAGACGGCTGAGATGCCGCTGATCATCGCCCCGTAATATTTCAGGGACTCGATGGCTTTGACGATGGTCTCTCCTGTGGTCACGGAGGCGAGCAGGATGAGCACGTTCTTCCCGTGGATCCAGGGCTGGAGATTCTCGCGGAAGATCATCTGTCCGCCCATGGAATACTCCGGTGTGAGCACATAGATGGCCTTGTGGGCGTTCATGGAAATGACACCGGCCTTCGTCAGCTCCTCCGCCAGATAGGCGCCGATGATCTCCGTGCCGTCGATGGCGACGATCGTATCCACGGGTGTCGTGAAATAGAGGATTGAGCTCAGTGCTTCCGCTGCCCAGCGCGCTTCATTTGTGCGGGACTTGATAGCGGTCATATCGATATAGTAGTTGACATGGGAATTCGGTGTGGCAAAATGACCCGGAACCACACGGAGAATGACATTCGGATAGCTCTTTGAAGCTATTTTTTTATAGTTTACCATATCCTGCAGCGCACTCCTTTCTCTTTGCAGCTGATCACAAAAGAATCAGTCGGAACATGATTTTCTGACAATTTCATCATAACACATATGTTGTCAATTTTCTTCTTTTTCTTGTTTTTTTCGGTCAGCGTGTTATACTTTCGTTACAGTGGGTCAGGGGGACGGTTCTCAGTGACCCACAATTATGTAAACTCAGCCGCAGCGGGAGCAGATACCGTTCGGGAGTAATCCGGCGGCCGAGTTTACATAATAATGGGTCACTGAGAACCGTCCCCCTGACCCGCTGTCTTTTTATCAGGAGCACGCAGCTATGGATCAATTTGAAAGAAAGCCCGGTTCAGAGACAGAACCAGGAGCGCCGGAGCAGCCGGAATCCGCGGACGCTTATTCGCAGCCGGATCCGTCCAAGCCTATGGAGGGTGAGAGCTACGCCGATTACCTTCACAGGCTGGATCGGGAGCGGGCCCGCACGGAGGAGGCGGAAGCCCCCGGCCGGCAGGAATACTGGAACGGGATCCGCGACTTCGGCCGCGGCCATCTTGGTGAGCCCAACTACGGCCCGATTCCGGAAGAGTACAGGATGAACGGCATGTCCAAGGCTGCCTTTATCTGCGGGATCCTCTCTCTGGTCACGATTCTCTTCAACGGATCGCTCTTTTTTGGTGCCCTGGGAATTTTGTTTGCTTTTTTATCCAGGAAAAAGAAGTTTTCGCGGCAGGCGCGCACGGCATTGTGGCTGAGCGCCGCCGGTATCTTTGCATTTGCGCTTATGATCATCTACTCGGTGGCCACACTTGTGTCGAGCGGGATCTGGGGGAAGATGGTTGATATGGTCCGGAATATGGATCCGAATAACCCCAATGCCGTTGCAGAGATCCAACAGGAAATTCTCGACGAGATTCTGGAGCATTACGGGATGCAGTACCCCTCCTCCTCCACCGGGAAGCGGTCGGAGGCGGAAGCCGTTCCGGAAGAGGCCCGGCCTCAGGCGGCCCGGCCCGAGACTTACGGTACCGCGCCGAATCTGGCGGGAGCCGCGCAGGAAGCACGGATTTCTCTGCCTGATTTTCATCCTGATTTCAGGGGTGCTGAATCGTTACAGATGAACTGCATATAGGAAAATGAAAGCCTCAGCATAGCAGCTCATTTCGTTAACGACTATAAGAGAGAACAAAAAGACTATGACTATTAACAATGCACAGATCAAACAGAAAGCCAGACAGACTCTTGAGGGACACTGGTTCGAGCACTGCTCCTTCTCCGTCCTTTTGATCGTTTTGGAGCTCTTGTGCGCCGGCATCCTGAATCTGTTTCCGGACAACGGATCCTTGGCCGCGGCTGTCGTCATCCTGGTGGCCGCTTCGATCCTGCAGGCCCTTCTGGGACTCTTCGTCACCGGGGCTTCTTTTCATTTTTTAAAATGTCTCCGGGGCGAGCCGTCTCCACTTGGCGACATTGTCCTGCCATTTAAAAAACAGCCGGACCGCTATCTCATCGTGGAACTGATTGAGATCGCGGCCGGGCTTCTGTGCTATCTGCCAATGATGGCGGCGGCATATTTTATGCGCTCACCCGCTCTCAGGCTCCTGCTGCTTCTTCTGTTCCTGATCGGCGGGACAGCGGTGTACATGGTCGTGAAGGCGGCATTTGTTTTCAGCCGTTTCTACCTCCTTGAGGACAACAAGCTCGGCGCAATTGCCTCCCTGAAGAAGAGCGCCGCGGCGATGAAAGGGAAGAAGCGGAGCTATGTGAAGCTGCTTCTGTCCTTCATCGGGTACCTGCTTCTCAGCCTGTGTACAGCGGGGCTCGGGCTCATCTGGGTGATTCCGTATTTTCTTACTTCCCAGGCGGAGTTCTACATCGATTCCGCGGAATCCACACTTGCTTCGGATTCCGGGACAGGGTCAGAGACATTTGTATCAAAGTGATATGCTTCGAAGATGGCTTTTGCTTCGTCGCTGATCAGGAAATTGACAAAGTCCTCTGCCGCTGCCCGCTCTGCCTCGCCGGCTTCCCTGTTGACAATCGCGGCCGCCGGATAGATCACGTTGCCCGTGAGCTCGTAGGGAACTATCTCAAGAATCTCAAGCTTGTCCTCATAACCAAAGGTGTCGGAGTAGTAGACTGTGCCGACTTCGTTGGAGCCCTCTGAGACGGCCGCTGCCACAGCTCCGACATTGGCGCACGCATTGATCTCGACACCGCCGAGGGCCTCGGAGATCTCCTCTGTTGTGATCGTGGAATTGTCCTCGGCGGGGGGCAATGTCCCTATGGCCACCAGCGCCTCGCGGGTGTACTTGCCCACCGGCACAGAACCGTCTGCCAGTGCAATGCTCCGCGCATTCTTCAAATCCTTCAGTCCGCTTACGGCAGTTCCGCTGCCTTCATAGGTGACGACACAGACCTGGTTGTTGACCACGCTGCGG
Source organism: uncultured Lachnospiraceae bacterium (assembly GCA_902803505.1). Classification (GTDB taxonomy): domain Bacteria; phylum Bacillota; class Clostridia; order Lachnospirales; family Lachnospiraceae; genus Chordicoccus. The sequence goes on from CADCQE010000238.1 coordinate 3,117, forward strand.
CGGGTCCCTTCGACGACATATCCCTTCTCCTCAAGCTCATTCATCTGCTTCTGGGCAGCAGAGAAGAAGACATCGCAGGCAGCCCCTTCTTCGATCTGGGTCATCAAAGTGCCGGAGCTGTCATAGCTGCCAAGAAGCAGGATATCCGGCTGCTTCTCATGATAGGCCGCGATCAGATCTTCCATGACGGCGTTCAGGCTCTTCGCGGCGAAGACGGTCACTTCAGCGGCTTCGAGCTTCTCTGCCTTGTCTTCCCCGGCACATGCTGCCGTTCCCACGGTTCCAATCGTCAAAAGAGATGCAATTGTGACTGCGATTGCTTTTTTCATGAATTGTCCTCCTCACTTCAGATCGAATGATGGATCCCTGGCCATAATAATAGCCGTTAACGAAATTATCTGCTGCGCAGAAGCTTTCGTTTTCCCTATATGCAGTTATACTGGTCAACCTATGCAATTGCCTTCGGCAATTACTTAGGTTAACTAGTATATAACACAGACCAAAGCGAGTGTCAAATGAAAAGCACTCGGTCTAGAGGAGCCCGCCCTCACCGAGCGCTGCGAGCTCTGCAGCGCTGACCGGGTCGTCGGACAGCAGCCTGGGCAAAGTGAGGTCGAAGATGGTCCGCTTCGCATACATCACGCAGCCGGGCAGTCCCACTACGGGGATGCTCGTCCCGTCCTGCTTTCGGTAGTAGGACAGCAGGAACATGGCTCCCGGCAGAACGGGCGCGCCGTAGGAGATGATCTCTGCTCCGGTCTGTCGGATCGCCAGAGGAGTCTTGTCATCGGGATCGACACTCATACCTCCGGTGACACAGACCAGCTCCGCACCCCGTCCGATCTCATCGAGGATGGCGGCTGTTACAGAAGCGGCGTCGTCGTCAAGGATCCGCCTGTCCATCACGGTACAGCCGAGCTCCGCCAGCTTTCCGGCCACGACGGGAGTGAAGGTATCTTCAATGCGGCCCTTGTAAATCTCACTTCCTGTCGCAAGGATCGCAGCTCTCTTCGCTTTCAGCGGAAGGAGCTTCAGGATCGGCTCATCGCCTGCGAGTGCTTCCACCTGTGCCATCTTCTCCTTGCTGATGACCAGCGGAATGACCCGCATGCCGGCGAAGACCTGCTCCTTGCGGATCAATGTGTCTCCGCGCTTTGTCGCGATCATGACCTCCCCGCAGCTGTTGACGGCCAGAAGCTTATCGCGCCGGATCTTCAGCACTCCGCTACACTCCGCCTGGAGGTTGATCCTTCCCTCCTTCGGAGCGGTCGCCTTCATGTGCCTGTTCCGGCAGAGGTTCATCAGGATCTCCGCGGCCTCATCCTCATGGAGCATGGAGTCGTCCTTCTCCCACACATAGAGGTGCTCCTTTCCGATGCCAAGCAGCAGCGGAATGTCTTCCTCTGTCACGACGTGGCCTTTCCGAAACAGGGCGTCTTTGGTGACGCCCCTGATGATCTGTGTCATGTCATGGCAGAGCACATGCCCCACTGCATCTTCGGTCCGGATCAGCTTCATCGTTGTTCTCCTTTCAATAACATGATCTTCCCGCTGTCCAGGTACAGGCGTTCCGGGAGAGAAGGCCCGGCGGCCTCTGTCTTAGCGGTCTTCCACTGCAGCGTCCCGCCTCCGGGGGAGGCGCGGAACGAGATTGTCCACTCAAAGAGGTCCTCCAGGACTTCTGCGCCAAGAAGCGGCAGGGAATTGTCGCTGCCTTCCTCCTTAGCGGCAGTGAAGGCATGAGCGCGTATGCCGATATAGCGCGTATCCGGCGGAATCTCCTTCCGCAGGTACAGCTCCACGCCCCAATCCACAGCCCGCAGGCGGGAAGGCCCGAGGATCTCCACGGCAGAGAGATTCTTGCAGCCGGAGAGGATCGCAGCCTCGCGCGTCCCGGGATCCTCAAAAAAGCTTCTCACAGAGGTGACCCTTCCGCTTTTTCCGGCTTCGATACAGCAGACGGTATCGGCCATGTGAAAGACCTCATCCCTGTTGTGCGTGACAAAGATGGCAGGCTTTTTCATGCTGCGCAGGGTGCTGCGCATCTCCTGCTCAAGCTGCCATCTGAGGCTGCTGTCCAGTGCGGAGAAGGGCTCGTCCAGAAGAATGATCTCCGGGTCCTGGGCGATGAGACGCGCCATTGCGGCCCTCTGCTTCTGCCCGCCGCTCAGGCGGTCCGGGAAGCGGTCCGCCAGGTCGTCGATGTGAAAGCGGCTGAGGATCCTGCCGGCTTCCAGGGCCATCTCACGCTTCTCCATCCGTTTCTTCGTCCTCTGGGAAACGGCGCCGGCCAGGCCTGCCTGCACATTCTCAAGAACCGTCATGTTCGGGAAGAGTGCATAGTCCTGAAACAAATAGCCTGCGTGCCGCTTCTGAGGAGGGAGATTGATGCGCCGGTCACTGTCGAAGAGCACACGCCCGCCGAGCTCGATGCGGCCCTCATCGGGGCGCTCAATCCCTGCGATGCACTTGAGGGTCATGCTCTTGCCGCAGCCGGAGGAGCCGAGCAGGGCGAAGACGCCCTCTGCCGCCTCGAATTCCACATCCAGCACAAAGCCGGCCAGCTTTTTCTTAATCTTCACATAGAGGTGCATCTGTAAACCCCCGCATTCCGCCAACAATCAGTAGCGCTTAACCTGCTTCATTCCCCTTGCGCTCACCAGATTCATCAGCACAATAATGAAAAATGCTATGAGCAGGATGATGACAACCCAAAACCCGGCCGCGGCGTAATTGCCGTCCTGGATCACCATCGCGATCTTCTGGGAAATGGTAGCGGTCTTCCCGGGAATATTGCCTGCCAGCATCGAGGTCGCCCCGTACTCACCCAGAGCCCTTGCGAACGTGAGGATCGTTCCGGAGACCACTCCGGGCCCCGCCGCAGGAAGGATGACCTTCCAGAAGATCTTCGTCTCCGACATCCCCAGCGTCCTGGCCGCATAGACGAGATTCACGTCGACCTGTTCAAAGGCTGCCCTCGCATTTCGGTACATCAATGGAAATGCAATCACCGAGGCGGCAATAATGCAGCCGAGCCAGGTCTGGACGACCCTGATCCCGAAGCTTTCGTAGAGCGTCTGTCCCAGGGGACGCCTCAGCGAAAAGATGAGCAGGAGAAGGAAGCCGGATGCCGTCGGCGGCAGCACCATCGGCAGAGTGAGGATCCCGTCTGCCAGCGCGCGGACCTTTGGCCCGGCCTTAAGCACCTTGCGGGCGGTAAAGACACCGAGAAAAAAACAGATCACAGTTGCAACGATGCCGGTCTTCAGCGAGATGAAGAGCGGGCTCCAGTCTGCCTTCTGCAAGAGGGAGAGCAGTTCACTCATAACAGGATTATCCTCCGGGAGATACGTCTATGCAGAGTATAGAACGACAAAATGCGAGTGTCAAACAAAAAGCGTTCGCTGATTCTTGCGCTTGTCCATTCGCGGCAAATACGATAAAGTACCTCTTATACAAGGAGGTTTGCTATGCGCAGAATACTGGTTACAAACGATGACGGCATCCATTCCGACGGCATTATCCGCCTTGCCGAGTGCGCGAAGAATTTCGGAGAGGTGTGGGTGATTGCACCGGATGGAGAGAGGAGTGCGGCTTCCCACAGCATTACACTTCGCACGCATCTGGACATCTGGCCGCATGACTTTCCGGTGAGCGGGGTACACGCCTATTCCTGCAGCGGCATGCCCGCCGACTGTGTCCGGGCAGGGGGCCTTTGCCTCATGCCCGGGAAGCCGGACGTGGTGCTGTCCGGCATTAATTACGGCTACAACGCGGCGACAGATACACAGTATTCGGCCACGGTGGGCGCGGCTTTTGAGGGGGCCTTTCAGGGCTTCCGCTCGATCGCCCTGTCCGAAGAGGGGACTTCCTGCCACGAAGTGGCGGATGCCTACCTGAAAGGGATTCTGGAAAAATGGATCGACCGCGTCCTTCCCTGGAACTGGATTGTCAACGTCAATTTTCCCGGCTGTCCCCTGAAAGCGTGCAAGGGGCTCCTGGAGAATCGCAGGGCCTCTAAGGGCTCATTTTACAAGGACGCATACAAGGAGAAGGAAAAGCTCCCGGGAGGGGGCGTGCGGGTAGAGGTGGCAGGGATCTATAACGAAGACGCTGAGGAGGGGACGGATTTCCGGGCCTTAGTCGACGGCTATGTGTCTGTCGGTTTCCTGCGCAATGTGGGAAGTGTCTGAAGCCCAGTATATAGATTTTCAATGCCATCCGTGCTATGATATCAATTGGTGTTTTTTATAAGGAACGGCAGGGACAGGTGAAATGGATGTCCATCGCGCAAAGAGCAGGGACCCATCTCTTATGGTGCGGCCGGAGCGTGAAATAGAAGTTACTATTCACGGCCAATCTGCAAGCAGGTTCTGGCTCATCATGCTTGCATGAATGAGACAGGTTCTGATTGCAGATAAGGCCTGTGGCCTGCAGCGGGAGGGGCCGTGAATAGTAACAAATAGAAGGAGGAATAAGATGTCAGGCTACCAAATCGAAACCAAGTGTGTGCAGTCCGGCTACACCCCGGGCAACGGAGAACCCAGGGAAGTGCCGATCTACCAGAGCACAACCTTCAAATACGCCACCAGTGCGGACATGGGGAAGCTCTTTGACCTCGAGGCCAGCGGATATTTCTACACACGACTTCAGAACCCGACAAATGACTTTGTGGCGGCGAAGATCGCAGACATGGAAGGAGGAACAGCCGGCATGCTGACCTCCTCCGGGCAGGCTGCGAATTTCTTTGCTATCTTCAATATCGCCACACAGGGGGACCATGTGGTGGCCTGCTCTACGATCTACGGCGGCACCTTCAACCTCTTCAACGTCACGATGCGGAAGATGGGCATCGATTTCACCTTCGTGAATCCCGACTGCAGCGACGAGGAGCTGGAAAATGCTTTCAAGCCCAATACGAAAGCGGTCTTCGGAGAGACCATCGCCAATCCGGCCCTGACGGTCCTTGACTTTGAGCGCTTTGCCAAAGCCGCTCACGCCCACGGTGTTCCGCTCATTGTGGACAATACCTTCGCGACCCCGGTAAATTGCCGCCCCTTCATCTTCGGAGCGGATATCGTGACGCATTCCACTACGAAATACATGGATGGGCACGGCGCCGCAGTGGGAGGTGCGATTGTCGACTCCGGACAGTTTGACTGGATGGCGCATGCGGAGAAGTTCCCGGGACTGACGACACCGGATGAGAGCTATCATGGCATCACTTACGCCGAGAAATTCGGGAAGGAGGGGGCCTTCATCACCAAGGCGACGGCCCAGCTCATGCGTGACTTCGGCTCCATTCAGAGCCCGCAGCACGCATTTCTCCTGAACCTGGGGCTTGAGAGCCTGCATGTCCGCATGAAGCAGCACTGCGACAACGGACTCGCACTGGCCAGGTTCCTGCATGATCATCCGAAGGTGGACTGGGTGAGCTATCCTTCTCTGCCGGGCGACAAATACTATCCCCTCGCAGAGAAATACCTGCCCCACGGCTCCTGCGGCGTCGTCTCCTTTGGGGTCAAAGGCGGACGGAAAGAGGCTGAGGAATTCATGGGCAGGCTGAAGGTCTTTGCGATTGAAACCCACGTGGCGGATGCCAGAAGCTGCTGTCTGCATCCGGCGAGCTCCACACACCGCCAGCTGACGGAGCAGGAGCTCATCGACTGCGGCATTTCCGGCAATCTTGTCCGCATGAGCTGCGGACTGGAGGCGACGAAGGACCTGATCGAGGATGTGGAGCAGGCTCTTGGCTGACATGTAAGGAGAGAGATATGCAATTCCCTTTCTTTTATTTCGGAACGATTTATCATCCGGAACGCTATCCCCATGATTTGCAGACTCTCGCAGAGGACGCATCCCTGATGCAGAAGCTCCACATGAGCGCGGTGCTTCTCTCTGAGGATGCGCTGTCCTATGCGCTGAGTGTGGGTGGAGGCGCTGAGTGGCTGTTCGGCATCCTGGACCTGCTCGGTGAGGCAGGTCTGTCTGTCGGAATTGAGATCCCGGGCCATACGCCAGGGCAGGAGCTGCTCCTGAAGCTGGATGCGGACGCACGCGTCTTTTTCTTCAAGACCGCCCATACGAAGCTCCGGGAAGCGGCCCATACGGTTCGCACCCTGAAGGCTGCCGGCATCAAGAAGCCCATCGCCCTTCAGCTTGACGAGAGCGGTCTGTTCTCCTTCTCCGGGGAACAGGAGGAGGCGGATCTCATCTGCTTTTCCCGCCGCTCCGGGTATTCCCCTGAGAGCGTGCTTGTGGAGGAGAGCAGGTCGGCCTTCCTGGAGGACCGGATCAGGGCTGTGAAGAGAGAACCTTATATGCTTGTGGATCTGGATCCGATGTTCCTTATGAGTGACAGAGGGAAGAAGCTTCGGCCCGGCGGCACGCTTTCCATGGAGATCTTCCAGGCTGCCTTTCACGGGGCAAGAGGCTGCTTCCTGAGCGACCTCAGGCAGGCAGTGAGCGGGGACAGGCGCTATGACGGGGCAGTCGTCTCTCATTCCGGGCGGACGGATACAAGGATCTGCGAGGAAGTGGAGCAGATCGGCAGGCTTCTTACGGAGCTCACGGAGATGACGTCTACGAAGGTAGCTGCCAGATGTGCGGTGCTCTGCGGAGACGAAGCCGGCAAGGACAGGGCCTTTCGAATCTGGCGCTCTCTTCGCTCACTGGGAACTTCCGTGGATGTCATCGACGGCAGCATGGATTACGAAGGCTATGCCTTTGTGGCGGCCTGCGGGTTCCGCAGAGTCAGCGAGGAGAATGCGGAGCGGATCCGCAGCTATATTGAGGCGGGGGGCATCTTCCTCGCAGAGTGGGGGTTCGCAACAGAAGACCTCAACGGCAGCTGCTATACGGGCGAAGTGCCCCATTCCCTGACCGACGTATTCGGGATCCGCATCGCGGAGACTGAGTACTTATATCCGGATGAGGCGATGCCGCTTACGGCGCCTGCGGACTTCAAGATCAAGAACAAGCACAAGCTGTCTCATAATATATGCGAGATCCCTGAGAACATCGATGCGGACATCATGGTGCGGTATGAAGATGCTTTCTTCAAGGGCCAGCCGGCTCTCTCAAGAAAAAAGTACGGGAAAGGGTTTGCTTACTACATGGCGACGGACTGCTCGGATGAGCTGATCCAGCTCCTGTGTGATAAGATCATCAAGGGCCTGCGCTCTGTGTCACGGGTGAAGATGACCGAGGGGATCGCCGTACAGCGCCTGCAGGATGAGGTTGCTGAATACCTGGTCTTCCAGAATTTTCTGGATGAGGAGAAGAGACTGCCTCTCGACTACAACAAGATGGATATCTTCTTCGGATATGACCCGGTGCCGGCTTACGGGGTCCTGATCCTGCGGATGAACAGGAAGAAGAACAAGAAGGAAGAGAAAAAGACAGAAGAGAAGACGGAAGAGAAGACGGAAGAGAAGAAGACGGAAGAGAAGAAGGCGGAAGAGAAGAAGACGGAAGAGAAGAAGACGGAAGAGAAGAAGGCAGAGGAAAAGAAGGCGGAAGAGAAGACAGAAAAGAAGAAGGCAGAATTGCCTGAGGAGTCGGATGCCTGAAGGCGGGCATTTCACTTATAAATGTATCTTTATCAATCATTCAATGCATGAAGCAGAAAGGGGTATTTTCATGTCAGGGAAAGGCTTAATCGGTGAATTTAAAGAATTCATCTCCAGAGGCAATGTGATGGATATGGCAGTCGGTGTGATCATCGGCGGCGCTTTCGGAACAATCGTCTCCTCTTTGGTTGAGGACGTCATCACTCCGCTTATCGGCATGATCGGCGGCTCCCAGGATTTCAGCTCCCTCAAGCTGGGACCGGTCATGATCGGTAATTTTATCAATGCGGTAGTGGATTTCCTGATTATCGCTCTGGTGCTCTTCGCGGTGATCAAAGCGTTTAATAAGGCCAAGGACCTCACAACGAAGAAAGAGGCGGAAGCTGCGCCTACAACGAAAGTATGCCCCTTCTGCAAGTCTGAGATTCCGGTGGACGCGACGCGCTGCCCGCACTGCACTTCTGAACTGAAATGAATGAGAGAAAGAAGCAGGAACTCGCAGAGGAGTTCATGGATGAGGTTCATGAGATTGCTTCCGAGCTGGACGACGGAGTCCTGCCCCTCGAAGATCTCGTACAGGAGGGATATCTGGGCCTCATGAGGGGGATCCGGATCCTGGAAGCCGAGAAGGAAAGTGGGGAGGCCGCAACTGGCGGTCTCTCCGTGTCTGAGACATTGCGGAGGGAGATCCGGGCCGCGATGGAAGAGGCCGTCGAGCTGCAGAAGGGACGGCTCCACCAGGATGACCGGCTTGTGGTGCAGGTGGAGCTTCTGAACCGGAGCATAGAGAAACTGACAGAAGAGCTCGGCACGAAGCCTAATATTGATGAGATCGCAAATGACATGAAGATCTCACAGGAAATGGTACTGAAGATCCTGAAGCTCACTGGCGATGAGTTCAGCGATGAAGAGCTGATCCCTCCCGAAGAGGAAGCGGGAGGAAAATGAAAATGTGTCTGGAGGAGTTATGAAGATAGTTGTATTATGCGGCGGTGTGTCCACGGAGCGGGATATCTCGATTGTCTCAGGGAGCGGAGTGTGCAAAGCGCTCAGGCTGAAAGGACATCGGGCGATCCTGGTGGATGTCTTCTTCGGAATTGAGCACCCGGACCTGATGGATGCCTTCCCGGAGGAGTACGATGTAGATGCCGCCGTGGAGCAGATCCACCACTGCGACACCATGATTGAGAGCGCCTTGTCGAATCCCTCCCGGGCCTTCTTCGGCGCCAATGTCATCAAGCTGTGCCGCATGGCGGACATTGTCTTTCTTGCTCTTCATGGAGAAAACGGTGAGAACGGGAAGGTACAGGCCGCCTTTGACCTGCGGCGCATCCGCTACACCGGCGCAGGGCACATGGGATCCGCCATGGCCATGGACAAGGACGTCTCCAAGAAGATGCTGGCAGCGATGGGCATCCCGGTCCCGAAGGGGTTCCATTTGAAAAAATGGGATTACAGAAGGGAGCTGCGCGGCGAAGAACCGACCAGGGCCTA
>CADCQE010000239.1 GCA_902803505.1 uncultured Lachnospiraceae bacterium
AAATTCCGACAGAGGCACGGCACCGATCATGCGGGACGTACTCTTGATGGAGTGGACCACAGTCGCGACGTCGTTCCATTCCCTTGCCTCAATGTATTCCCGGATGCTGCGCATCTTCCCGTCCGCGCCGCGGGCGTATTCCTGCAGCAGCGAGCAGTAGAGGGCGCTGTCATTCTGGCAGTAGCCAAGGCCCACGGCCGGATCAATCCCCGCAGTGCGGAGCAGGGCAAAGCTGCCATGGAGGTCTTCATCAAATGGCATCTCGTCTCCTTCCGCTTCCCGTCCCTCTCCGGCCACACGGGTCACCTTGTCCTTGGGCAGGTACCTGATCAGCATCTGCTCCAGCGCGCGTCCGTCGACGGGCTTCGACAGGTAATCTGTGAAGCCTTCGGCCAGATAGCGCTCCTTCGCCCCGACGATCGCATCCGCAGTCAGGCAGATCACCGGCGTGCAGCGGCCGCTCCCGCTCTCCTGCTCCCGGAGGAGCCGCAGAGTCTCCGTGCCATCCATTTTTGGCATGCGCTGATCCATGAGAATGAGATCATACTCCTTCGACTGCGTCAGAGCCAGAGCCTCCTCGCCGCTTAAAGCCGTGTCGAGCTGCATCTCCGTGTTCTTCAGCAGCCCCACCGCCACCGTGAGATTCATCGGCGTGTCGTCCACGATCAGGATCCGCGCAGTCGGCGCCCGGAAGCTTTCCTCATAGTCTTTCGCCGCAAGCAGATGCTCCTCGAATCTGGCATGGATATTTCCCACCGGCTCGCAGGAGAGGATCTCCTGGGGCAGCGTTACCATAAAGGTGGATCCCTTGCCGTATTCGCTCTCTACGGAAATGCTTCCGCCCATCATGTCCAGCAGGCTCTGCGTGATTGCAAGGCCCAGGCCGGTGCCCTCCACGTTGCTGTTGGAATACAGGTCCAGGCGCTCGAACTTCGCAAAGAGCTTCTCCAGATCCTCCTGCCGGATGCCGATCCCGGTGTCCCGGACAGCGATGATGAGGTGAAGGGTCCGGCCGGCCTCGAGGACGTCCCCCGCCGCACAGTGGATCTCCAGGCTGATACTGCCGCTGTTGGTGTATTTGACGGCATTGTTCAGCACGTTGACCAAGATCTGCCGGACATGGGCCTCATCTCCGTACAGGCTGTCCGGAATGGTCTCCTCCACATGGATCTGGAACTGGAGATCCTTCTCCCGCGCTTTTATGAAAATCATATTGCTGACATCGTTCAGCACCGAGCTGAGCTGATACCGCGCCTCCACGATCTCTGTCTTTCCCGCCTCAATCTTGGAGAAGTCGAGAATGTCATTGACGATCGACAGCAGGTTTCTTCCGGCGCGCTCGATGTTCCCGGCGTAGGCAGTGATATTTCCGAAGGACTCCCTTGCTTCTCCCGAAGTCCCGAGCTGCCCCTGGGCCCTCGCGCTCTCCCTGAGAACCATTTCATTCATGCCCAGGATCGCATTGATGGGCGTGCGGATCTCATGGGACATATCCGCAAGAAAGTCGCTCTTGGCCTGGTTCGCCTTGTCTGCAGCCTCCTTCTCCAGCTTCAGCGTCTTGGCCTCGTAGGCCTGTCTCTGTTCCTCCTCCCGCATTGTCTCGATGCTGTAGGAATACTTCTGCTCCCGCTTGTGGCCCAGATAATAGGACAGGGCGATGAGCGCAAAGATCGCGAAGCAGATGAGCACATTGACGGCGAGCTGCTGGCGGACCTCCGCGAGCAGCTCCTGGCTGCTGATGAGGATCACGACGTACCACTGGTCCATGAGCGGCTGGACGAAGACGATGTTCTTCTCCCCGTCGACCTCCAGTTCAAAGCTGCCTCTCTGTATCTCCAGCACCTTGTCCATGAGGGCGAGCTGGGCTTCCGACTCCGTGAGATAGCTGCCCTTCTTCTCCACGTCCTGGTGGGCGATGATCATGCCGTCCCGGTTTATGATAAATCCATATCCCTTGTCCTTGATCTGCAGGCCGGAGACGATCTCCTGGATGCGGTTCATCTTCACGTCCAGGGCGACCACATCGGTCCCGTTGGAGAGCATTCTGCAAATGGAAATGACGACGTCGCCGGTCTGTGCATCTACGTATGGGGCGACGATGATCGCCTCTCCCTTCCCCTCGAGGGCCGAGAGATACCAGTCCCTTCTTGTGGGGTCATAATTCTCTGGCGGCACCCAGTTGAGGCCGTCCAGATATTCCCCTTGGATGTAGCCGTAGAATCCGGTGTAGTTGTCGTCAAAATGCTCTTTCTGGTTGTCTGTCTCCTCCAGGATGTATTTGTGGATCTCCTCCGTGGAGACACCGCTTTGTACCATATGGTTCACTGTATCCGCCGTGACCCACAGGGCGCTCCTGGTCGTCTCCAGATAGTTCTCCAGCTGGGCCGTCGAGGCGGTGATCCTGTCTTCTCCCATTTCCCGGATGTTGGTGACGGCCACGTTGTTGATCACGCGCGAGGTGTAGAGTACCATGCAGACCATCAGGAAGAAAATGACGAGAATCGGAAGGATCGATCCGATTCCGCTGATGCTTGGCGCCTCCGCTGTCCCTCCTTGCTTCTCAGGCTCCGCTGCCTCTTCTCTCTTTTCAGGTTCCGCTGCCTTTTCTTTCTTTTCAAGCTCCGCCGGATCCTGGTCAGGCAGCGACGCTGCTGGCTTCCGGTCCGCTGCAGCATAAGCCTTTGCTGCAGGCTGCCTTTGATCTTGTCGGGCTGTCTGCCGTTCATTCCATTGTTCTGGCCTGTGACCTGCTTCCTGGTCGGTCTGTCGGTCATCCCATTGTCCCGGCTTATGGACTGCTTCCGGATCGGTCTGCCGATCCTCCCATTCTTCTGTCCTTTGATCAGCGTTCTGGCCTGTCTGCCGGTGAGTCCATTGTCCCGGCTTATGGACTGCTTCCGGATCGGTCTGCCTGTCACTCCATCGTCCGGATTGCAGGATATCCTGCTGCCTGTTGTGGCTCTTTGTCAGGCGGTAGAGAAGAAAGGCGAGTATCCCGCCGATCAGCACTGCGATCACCGCCTCAATCAGAAACCCGCGGGTCAGAGAACCGAGACCAGTCATCAGCTCCGCCTTGCTCGTGGCGATGCCCACGCTCCACCCTGTATTCGACATCCCGGAGACCACGATCCCGCGCTCTACCCCGTCGTAATCCACAAGGTTTACCACATCGTCCGAACCTGAGCGGATCTTGGAGATCACCTCCCCATAGGGCGCGCCCGGAACATCCATGACTCCCAGCGGCGTGTCACTGAAGGAATAGGCCTCACTCGGATGGACCACCATGCCCAGGTTCTGGTCAACCAGGAAGGCGTAGCTGTTGTCCGGGACGTCGGCCTCCCGGAT
>CADCQE010000240.1 GCA_902803505.1 uncultured Lachnospiraceae bacterium
CGGCTCATCGAATCCAACGGTGCCCTGCTCTACGCCGAAGACTGAGTGCCGGGAGGAAAGCCATGAAGAAACAGTCTCTGAACGGCGTCTGGACGCTGGACATCCCCGGCACCGCCTTCGGGCCTGCCCCGGCACAGGTACCCGGCTCGGTCTATCACGACCTGCTCTGCCAGTATAGTGTCTTTGAATTCCCCGGACTAAATCAAGCGATTTCCGATTCTGCCTCGCTTTAAATGTCAGTTAATTGGCGGATGATATACTGGTGTCCGTAAGATCCCCGCGCAGGTCCGCGGGGATTCTTCTTTATCCCAGGGCAGAGGAACCGAACTGTGATACGATGAAAGAAGGACAATGACTTGCTTACAGCTTTCGGATGCAAAAATCGCAGCGCTCGGCCCCTTTGCCGAGTGTGCCGGTGCGCTCAAAGCGCAGGCCGGGCAGACGGCCGTAGATCCTCTCATCGTTCTCGCAGAAGATTTTGGTCAGCTCAGGGCAGCCAAGCTCGGTAAAGGTCCGGCAATACGGGCATGAGGTGACATCCATCCGGTATTCGCCCTTCTTCTTTGGGTAGAAAACATTCTGAAATCCGCTGCCGGATGCAAAGAGCTTCTTCGTCATCGGGTCCCAGGCTTTGATGAACAGGCTCTGCATCCCCGGCAGCTTCATCAGCCTCTGCAGCTTTTTCTCGATCTCCGCACAGCCCCGGACGGCAGCGTCCTCGATGATTTGATACGCTTTTTCCGGTCCGACGGCCTCCTTCACGGTCAGATAGATCGCCGCCGACGGAAGGATCCTGCTGTCCGTGTGGATATGCACGCCTTTGGGGAGCGCGCTGTACCGGGTCAGGAGACCGTCGAGCTTCACCGTCGCCGCCCGCCACAGCGCATCGCTCTGGGCTTTCGGCACGGCCTTGTCCAGTTCGGCCTTGATGACCGCTTTCTTTTTCATGATCTTTTCTGCAGGATTCATGATTGCGCCTCTCTTTTCCTCATTTTTTCCCCACCAGCAGGGCGGAGCCGGAGAGTGCCATCCATCCGGCTTCACCGGAGGACATGAACATGCCCTTTGTGGTATCGATCAGTTCAACCTGCTCATAGCCCATGGCGCGGAGTTTTTGGACGAAGGCCTGCATATTGCCGTATCTTGCCTCGGAGAAGATGTCGTGCAGCGCAAAGCAGCCGCCTTTTTTCAGAACACGCAGCGTCTCAAGCAGGATCGCCTGACGATCGCTGCTTGGGATGTTGTGATAGACGTAATTGCTGGTGACGGCATCGAAGCTTTCGTCGGGAAAATCCAGTCTCAGGGCATCGCCCTTCCGGAATTCCGTGTTGCTTACGCCCTCAGCCCGGGCGTTTGCCTCGCACAGCGGCTTGTTGAAGGAGGCGTACTCCCTGCCCCAGCGGTCGATGCCGATGAATCGCGCCTGTGGATTGCGCCTGGCACAGGCAATGGTCAGGGCGCCGCTTCCGCAGCCCACGTCCAGTCCGACGCCGCCCTCCGGGAGCTTTACATAGTCGGCGATGCCCTCGATGATCTGCCGGGACATCTGTCTCTTCCCGTCGTAGGAAAAGGCGCTGTACATCAATCCCATCCACAGAGCCGCACCGCCCGCAGCCGTGCCCGCGAGCAGCAGGCCGCCTGCTGCTGCCGCTTTCACAGTTTTGTTTTTTATCAGCCCCGTGTATCCGCAGACTGCGGCCAGTCCGAAGCATCCGGCTGCGCCTGACAGTGTTCCGAGCACCATACCCTGCGGCATCCAGTTCCTGTAATCGGGTTTCATAGGTAGTGTCAAGAGTTTTTCGCACATTTGAAGAGAGCCTTCAAATGTGCGAAAAACTCTTGACACTACCTCATTATCTCTGTTTGTTTTGCATTGGATGGTACAGGCTTATGCCTGACCCTGCTTCCGTGCTTTCCGCAGGAAGCCGATGTAACTGCCAATGAATGCAGAAACTGCTGCAACGATGGTAACAGGTTCTGTGAGTGCCTGCACAAACGAGATCTCTTTTGTAAGGGTGAGGAGCAGTGCAAGCAGAAGTCCGCCGATGACGCTCTCAATCAGAGCTTTGAGGATGTTGTTCATGTTATTCATTGTTATTGCCTCCTGTATGTTTTGTAGATTGATTTCTGTTTGTTTCCTGGTTACAAGCGCATAATAGCATACGCATCGTCACAGGAGTGTCACACGAAAAGAGAAACCCATGGGCAGTTCATACCGCCCAGGACAGCTTTCACTTTCCATTATGGCAATCCCCCCGTTGCTTAGCCATCTGCAACAGAACAGCCCGGATCGGACTGATCAGGGC
>CADCQE010000241.1 GCA_902803505.1 uncultured Lachnospiraceae bacterium
AAGCGTGATGAGCCAGGCTTTGATTGCGGAGCTTTCGGAAAAAGTGCTACCATATTGAGAAGGATTGTTGTATACTAAAATCTGTCTGCATCGCACAGACAGAGATCTTCCTATCGGTCGAGGTGATGGAATTGGCAGACACAGCAGACTCAAAATCTGCCGATTGTGAGGTTGTGTGGATTCAAGTCCCATCACAGGCACTGCTTATAGAAAGATAATTCTGACAATCCAACCGGTTTTACGCCGGGTTTTTGAATCAAAGTAAGGCCCGTGCTCTCCTTGCACGGGGTTTTTTATATCCGGCTATGGGCTCTTGAACGTACCGGGACAGACTCTTTTCGAGGAATAAAAGAACTATGCTTGTAATGATCTTAAAAATGTCGGCAGCGACCCTGCTCTACGTGCTGACGACGGTCATCCTGTGGAAGAAGTTTGGAAAAAGGAAGATGACCTGGGGCATCAGGGCTTTCATCGGGATTGTATATGGCCTGCTCGCCGTTTTCTCCACGCATGTCGGAGTGGACTACATCCATATGATGCTGAACGTGCGCGACATCGGACCGCTGGCGGCGGGCCTCTTCTTTGATCCCATCTCGGGAATCATCGCCGGCCTCATCGGCGGTATAGAG
This sequence comes from uncultured Lachnospiraceae bacterium, assembly GCA_902803505.1. Classification (GTDB taxonomy): domain Bacteria; phylum Bacillota; class Clostridia; order Lachnospirales; family Lachnospiraceae; genus Chordicoccus. The sequence continues at coordinate 630 of CADCQE010000241.1, forward strand.
CGCTTTATCGCGGGAACGTACTTCGGTGTGGGTTCCTACACCCGGATCGCATGCAGCGTGTCTACCTGCCTGGCGGGATTCCTGGCGGCGTGTCTCCATATCTTTGTCTTCCGGCGCAGGAAGCCCTCTCCGATGTATGCCTTCTTCATGGGCAGTGTCATGGAAGTGTTTCACATGTATGCGGTCTTCATCACGCACCGGGATGACATGTCCATGGCTTACTACGTGGTTCAGATCTGCGCGCCTCCCATGATCCTCTTCACCGGGATCGGCCTTGCGGTCTCTTCCTGGCTGCTCCTCTACATGTCCGGGCAGAGGAAGATCGTCTTCAAGCGCCTGAAAGGAGATGAGATCTCCGTTTCCCAGAGGTTCCAGTACTGGCTGTTTGCCGTCACCTCCTTCATCATGCTCATGAGCTTTTGCTTCTCTTTCGTCATGCAGACACAGTCTGCGAACCAGAACGGGAAGAACACCCTCTTATCCGCCTCCGAGGAGATCAGAAGGACCAGCTATACGCTCTATGACACGAAGGAAGGCATGGAGAAACTGGTTCTCGATGTGGTCTTGAGGGACGCCGTCGAGATCGCCAGGGAAGTGGAGGATGCGGGCGGCCTCGACAAAGTGGATGAAACATTTCTCGAAAACAGGAGGGAGTATTTCGACCTGAAAGCCGTGACGGCAGTGAGGAGCGACGGCAGCGTGGCCGCTTCGTCCGGGAATGTCCCTGTCTACAGAAAGCTGTTCACGGAAGTGCTCGACGGCACGGTTCCTAAGGCCTCGGGGATGCCGAGTGCGACCTATGTCGCCGGCGGGGCCCGATGCGGGGACGGGATGATCCAGGCGGTTGCGGATATGCAGAGCATCTCCGAGAGGCTGAACCTTGCCGCCATCAATGACACGCTGTCGAATCTCAATATTGGGAACGAAGGAACATTTGACGTATTTTCCCCGGGAACGGGAATTGTCTCGCTGGGAGCCCACAAGGGCAAGACATTTTCGCTGGACGAAGTCGATCAGATCAAAGCGTATCTGAGGGACGAGCCGGATCTGATTGCCGAATCCTTTATGACGATGGAGATCTTCGGAGTAAAGTCACTGTGTCATCCCGAGCGGATGGAAAACGGACAGATCCTCCTCGTCTCGCTTCCCACGGCCGAAGTCTACAAGTACCGGAATGAGTCGAGCTACGAGACGGGCCTGGCGGACATCCTTTATGCCGCCGTTATCTATGTGCTGATCTCCATGCTGGTGCAGCAGATCGTCGTCAACAACCTCGAACTGGTGAACCAGTCTCTCTCCAAGATTACGGGCGGAGACCTGAACGAGGTCGTGGACGTGCGAAACTCCTCGGAGTTTGCCTCCCTCTCCGACGACATCAACCTCACTGTGGAGGTGCTGAAAGGGTATATCAGTGCGGCGGAAAAACGCATCGAGCAGGAACTGGAGTTTGCCCGGTCGATCCAGGATTCCGCCCTGCCCAAGAATTTTACGCTCTTTAAGAATCGGATCGAGCTGTGGGCCGGCATGGACCCGGCAAAGGAAGTCGGCGGAGACTTCTATGATTTCTTCTACGTCAACGACCACACTCTGGCGCTTGTGATCGCCGACGTGTCCGGGAAGGGCATCCCGGCGGCTCTGTTCATGATGCGCAGCAAGACGGCGATCCGCTCCCTCGCCGAGCTGGGAATGGGCCCGGCGGAGATCCTTTATAAGGCAAATAATTCTCTGTGCGAGGGAAATGATGCTCAGATGTTCGTCACGGCCTGGGTCGGAATCCTGGACATTGATACCAGCATCATGAAATGCGCCAATGCCGGCCACGAGTATCCGGCCCTTAGCAGCAAGGGAGGGGAATTCGCTCTCTATAAGGACAAACACGGCGTGCCTCTGGCGGCGATGGAAGACGTCCTCTACCGGGAGTACGAGCTGGAGATCGGGAGCGGGGACAAGCTGTTCGTGTATACGGACGGCATTCCGGAGGCGATCAACAAGGACTGCGAACAATATGGTTCCGACAGGCTGGTTGAAAAGCTCAATGAAGTGAAGGACCTCCCGGTCGAAGAGATTCTTCATGAGGTGCGAGAAGACATCCGGAAATTTGCCGGGGAAGCAGAGCAGTTTGACGACATCACGATGGTGGGAATCCGCCTGACGTAAGAGATGCATTTCGATTGCCACAGTGACAGTTTACTTGTGTGCCGCTTTGGAGTACAATCAGTCTTGCACGTGGATATTTATTTAAGAAAATAACGACATGCCGGAGGATTCTTACGTGGGGGAAGTATTCGTGAAGGTAAAGCTCACTCTGCACAGGCAGGAGCGCTATTTTGGTCCCGGAGTATGTGAACTGCTGGAGAGAATCGACGACAGCGGTTCCATACAGGCTGCGGCCAGGCAGATGAATATGTCCTACACCAAGGCATGGAAGATCCTGAACCGGGCGGAGAAAGAGATGGACCGCCGCCTGATCCTCCGAATGAATGGGGGGAAGAACGGCGGGAGCTCCTCGCTCACTCCGGAGGGAAGAAGGGCGGTGAACGCCTTTCGTGAGATGGAACAGCGGCTGCAGAAGGAAAGTGAGAGAATCCTGTCGGAATATGCGGCGCTGCTGCCGGGCAGTGACTGATCTTGTTGAGAGACAAGCTATGAGGTCCCACAAGACGTCAGGAAGTCGGGTATCTGCAGCAAAAGTGGATACAGGGAGGAGATGGAAAGGCAAAGGATGATATACCTTGATAATGCAGCGACCACGATGCAGAAACCGGACTGTGTAGTGCACGCTGTTGCGGAGGCGCTCACGTCCCTTGGAAATGCTTCCAGGGGGGCACACGACGCAGCGCTCTCCTCGAATCGGGTGATCTACAGGACGAGAGCTGCGCTCGCTGCATTTTTCGGCTGCCCGGATCCCTCGAAGGTAATCTTTACGAACAATTCAACGGAGGCTCTGAACATCGCGATCAGGGGAACCATCGGAGAAGGAGACCATGTCATCACAACCTGTCTGGAACACAACTCCGTCCTGCGCCCGCTTTACCTCCTGCAGGAGGAGAAGGGCGTCAGGCTTGATTTTGTGCAGGCGGACAGAAAAGGATGTATCCGTTACGAGGATCTGGAGGATCTGATCTGCCCCGATACCCGGGCGATCGTCTGTACCCATGCTTCAAACCTGACGGGAAATGTGCTGGACATTGAGAGAATCGGCGCGCTCGCGAAGAGGCGGGGACTGCTGTTTCTGCTGGACGCGTCCCAGACAGCCGGCTATTTTCCGATAAATATGGAAGAGACAGGTGTCTCAGTACTGTGCTTTACCGGACATAAATCCATGATGGGCCCCCAGGGAACCGGTGGGCTCTGCATCAATGGAGATATTGAGGTGAAGCCGTTTAAGGTGGGCGGGACAGGTGTGCAGTCCTTCCTGACTTCGCAGCCTGAGGAATACCCGACCCGGCTGGAGGCCGGGACCTTGAACGGGCATGGCATCGCGGGGCTTGCCGCGGCCGTCGACTTCCTCACCCGGACCGGGATCGACCGGATCCGGGATCACGAAGCAAACCTGGCGAGGCGTTTTTACCTGGCTCTGCGCGGAATCCCGGAGGTGAGCGTGTACGGAGATTTCGAGACCGGAGAGCGATGCCCGATCGTGGCGATGAATATCGGCAGAGTGGATTCGGCGGTCGTGGCGGATGAGCTGTTCAACAGCTATGGGATTGCAGTGAGAGCGGGAGCGCACTGTGCGCCGCTGATGCATAAGGCGCTTGGAACTACGAAGCAGGGTGCGGTGCGCTTCAGCTTCGGATATTTTAACACAACAGAGGATTGCGATGCGGCAGCGGAGGCTGTTGCCGAGATCGCGCAAGGAGGAGAGTGAGATGGAGAAAACGTTGGATTGTCTGGGGATGGCTTGCCCTCTGCCGGTAGTAAATGCAAAGAAGGCTATTGAGTCCTTCACGGAAGACGGCACACTGACCGTGAAAGTGGATAATGACACAGCGGTGCAGAACCTGACCAGGCTGGGAGAGCACTGCGGCTTCCTGGTATCTTCAGAGCAGCTTAAGGATAAGGTCTTTGCGGTCACGATGCAGGTGAAGGCGGGGGCCCTGGCAAAAGCCGCGGAGGTTTCGACGGAGGAATTCGTCTGCGAAGTGCCTCCGAAGAAGGGGAAGGTGGTCGTGCTCTCGGGTGACACCATGGGGAGCGGCGATGAGAAGCTCGGGAAGAAGCTGATGAAAGCCTTCGTGTATGCGCTCACCAGTCAGGACGAGCTGCCGGATAAAGTGATCTGCTACAACCGGGGGGCATTTCTCACGACGGAAGACCAGGACACCATCAAGGACCTCAAGGGACTGGAGGAGGAAGGGACTGTCGTTATGACTTGCGGGACATGCCTCGATTATTACGGGCTGAAGGAGAAGCTGCAGGTGGGCATCATTTCCAATATGTATGATATCGCCGAGGCGCTGATGAATGCGTCATCGGTGATCCGGCCCTGAGGCGGTATGCGGAAGAAGGAGAAACGGCTCATTGTCGCCTTCTATACGACACATGATGCGATGGCTTTCGAGGACTTCTGCCTTAGCGGTGGGGTTCCGGGGAGACTGATTCCCCTGCCCGGGGCGATCTCGGCGGGCTGCGGCCTGGCCTGGAGCTCCCCCCCGGCGGAGGGGGAGCGGGTGGCCGCCTGCCTCCGTGAGACGGGCATCGCTGCGCAGCATGTGGTGGTGATGGAAGCCTGACGGGATGCAGTGGGGACGGTTCTTTTTGCGACATTTTATGTCGCAAA
>CADCQE010000242.1 GCA_902803505.1 uncultured Lachnospiraceae bacterium
GCACATAACCTTGACGCCGGCATCCCGTGCTTCCTTTGCAACATCTTCTACTGCTGCAGCATCAGAGGGGTGGATCATGATGAGGTCGCAGCCGGAGGAAATGAAGTTCTCCACCTGGCCGATCTGGGTAGCGGAGCTGTCGTCGCAGGCCACGATTGTTGTGTTGGCGCCGGCTTCGTCAAGCTGTTCCTGGAGGGCTGTCATAACACCGGCCCAATATGCATTCTCAAGGGACTGAATGGTAATGCCGATCTTCTTGCCGTCAAGGACAGAGAGATCTGCCTGTGCGTAGAACTCCGGGCTCGCCTGGATGCCTTCTGTGTTTCCTGTGTTCTCCGCCGCGGAAACGATTCCTGCGGAAAGCATTCCTACCGCCATGATACCTGCGCAAAAAATAGCTGTGATCTGTTTCTTCATCTCTTCGTTCTCCTTTCGAGTAAAAAGTGCTGTTGCGGACTAACGTAATCTTCTGCGTTATCCTTTATCCTAAGCCGCATCTCTTCGTTACGCGGTCTTATCCATATTCTTTCGATGCTTCTGCTTAAAGAAGCTGTTTGCTAATATGCAAATGCCGTCTCATCGCGCTCCATGATCAGAAGCAAGTGAACGCTCCGTCGACGATGAAATCAGAGCCTGTTGTGAAGGAGCTTGAATCACCCGCAAGATAGACGCAGATCGATTCCAGTTCTTCCGGTTTGCCAAGGCGGCCCATCGGAGCCATCGCGTTCCACTTCTCAATAAGGGGCACCAGGCTCGGGGAGTTGAGAACAAGGTCTGTCCCAATGTAGCCCGGGCTGATCGAATTCACGCGGACACCGCGCTTCGCCCATTCAATCGCCAGGGACTTTGTCAGCTGGATCACCGCTGCCTTTGAGGCGTTGTAGGCGCATTGAGGCTGCGGAACATTTACGATGTGGGCGGACATGGAGGCTGTATTGATGATGGAGCCGCCTCCATGTGTCAGCATATATTTCCCCGCTTCGACGTCCGTCAGGAACACCCCGTTCAGATTAATGTTGATTACCTTCATCCACTGCTCATAGGTCATCTCTTCTGCAGGGGCATTGATGCAGATGCCCGCGTTATTATGGCAGAAATCCAGACCGCCCAATTCTTCCACAACGGCCTTCACCATTGCTTCGACCTGCGCTTTATCCGTGCAGTCACACTTGAGGGCTATGACTTTCCTGCCCGTCGCTTCAGCAATCTCTGCCGCTGTCTTCACAGCTTCATCGTAATCCAGGTCCACAATGGCCACATCAGCGCCGGCTTCTGCAAATCCGCTTGCCGTGCACTTGCCGATTCCTCTGGCCGCTCCTGTAACAAAACCTTTCTTGCCGTCCAATCTCATTTTCTCGATGATGCCCATAGCTTCCTCCTTCAAATCTAATTTGCTTTATGTATTTGCTCATTTATTTTGTAAAACCATTTGATTTAATCTATTAGCAATATAACATGGCGTATTTCATTCGTCAACAACCAATTATGAACAAATAAACCTCTTACTTTTTGTTCTATATTTCCTACAGCACAAAAGGGGCAGGGAATCCCCTGCCCGTCATTTCTACTCACCGCATATTTTTTTGAATTGATTTGGTAAAATGCTTTGTCCGAAAGTCGTATTTATGATAGAATAGTGTCTGCGTGCAAAAATTCATAAATCCATCTGATTTTGTAGACACACGCAGATGAATCCCGTCACGAGATGCCAGTCAGGCAGCAATTCTGCCGGAAAGCATGAAGAATTATGAAGAAAACCATCACCCCCGGCCAGATCAGCCGTACAAATCTTGAACTCATCTATCATTTTATCTATACTCACGGACCAATTTCACAGCAGGATATTACCTATGAGCTTCGCCTGAGCCGTCCCACTGTCGCATCCAAGGTCAACGAGCTGGAATCCATGGGCATGATAAAAAAAGACGGCCAGATCTCCTCTGACCTTGTTGGAAGAAAAGCTTCTGCCTACAGTATCGTTCCGGATTACCGCATTGCCATAGGGGTAGAAATACAGGAGAATCTGTTCAAGATCCTGACAGTCGATTTGAGCGGAAGCTATTCCACGCGAAAGGTATTTGATCTTCCCTATGTCAATTCAGAAGAATATGTCCATTCCGTCTGCGATCATATCAACGCGTACATCGAAGCGCTCTCCATCCGGGATGAGCAGCTTCTGGGGATCGGTATCTCCCTGCCGGGCCTTGTGAGTGCGGACGGCGCAGAAGTCACTTACGGCAGAATTCTTGACTGTACCGGCTTAAAGCTCAGCCGCTTTCAAAAGTACCTGCAGCACCCCTGCCGTTTCCTGCATGATGCAAGCGCCGCAGCAGGCTCTGAGCTGTGGGCATCACCGGAGCTGCCTGATTTTGTATACCTGAATATAAGCATTCATTTGGGCGCATCCCTGATCCGCAACCGGGAGATCTTTACGGGCAAGCATGGATAC
>CADCQE010000243.1 GCA_902803505.1 uncultured Lachnospiraceae bacterium
AATAATGAACGCCAAACATCCCAAATAAAATGCAGAACAGTAAAGCTGCAATCTGGCTCTTCTGGGAGCAAATCTCATCCTCATAGCGGGACTGCGTCCTTGCCTCCATACGTTTCGGGCGGCTTGATACGAGGACTATGGAACCCAAAAGCAGAAGAACCCAGAACAAAGGACCATTATGAAGAAGGATTGCCAGAACCACTGCGATCGCGAATATGGTCACTGCTGTCTGCCATCTCTTCTTTTTCTTCTGAAAATCTCTTTCCCTGCTGTCCCTGCGGCTGAGTTCAAAAGCATTTTCAGCATATGCCTGATCGCGGTATTCTTCTGCGTGTTCTGCCGGCTCTGCCTCCCGCAGATTCTCCCCGGCATCCCCTCTTTCTCTCTGCAGCTCATCGTCAACATAAAAAGGCGTATCACAGTACTCGCAGACAGCTTTCTTACTTCCTTCCTTGACGTCTACATGCGCTCCGCATGTCGGACATCTAAGTACGATCAGCTTCAATGTCATGTCTCCTTCCACAAATATCTGCTTTGCTATCCCGGTTGGCACATTTTACACTGTCGTTTTAAAATTCGTCCTCCATAAGTCATACTAGTTAACCTTAGTAATTGCCGAAGGCATTTTCAAAAACATCTCATAGTCAGCCTCATTTTGATCCGCATAAGCTCCGGCATAAGCAACCATCGCGTTCTCAAAAGCAGCTCCGGTCCCGAGGTAGGCGGAAATCGCATGCCGGTCTCCGGTTTTTGCGTGGGCGTGAGCCAGCGTCCAGGCACATGCAAGTGAAACGCTATGGAAGCCTTCCAGCGAAAGTGTCCCGATGTCGACGGAGCCTTTGGAGTCCCAGAGCTGTCTCACATAATAATCCTTCATAGTTCCGCCCAGTTCCTTCAGGCTGACATAGCCAAGCAGAATGTCGCCGGCCGTCTGTATGGAGCGCTGGCCCTGAACCACCCGCTGACCGCATGTCGGATACGTGCTCGCGCCATAATACTCTTCAAGGACAGATGCCTCTGCTTCCTTGATCTGCAGCACCAGCGGATCGCCGTTATCGCGCCCCATCATGATGAGGATCCAGGCCTGCCGGCCTACACTTCCGACACCCACTACCTTATGTGCCATCTCCAGCGGTTTATATTGATCGATGAGTCTCTGCCGCTCTTCGGGCAGAGACTGCTTGTAGCGCTCGATGGCATTTTTCAGATTATGGCGGAAATGGAACGACTTCTTATCCTCTCCGACCAGGTCTCTGAACGGAACGATGAGCGGCGGGTTGCTCTTGATCCGAAGCTTCCCGTCAACTGTCTCCGTCAGCTTTTTGACCGCTTTCTCGCTCGTCTTCGTCTTCGACTTGCGCACCACCTCCCGGAGCTCGTCCATCTGTTTTTTGTCTGACGCAAATGTGGTGGAATTCATAAATTCCTCCACATCCAGATGCTTATACCAGACTTCCATATTGCCCATGCCGGAGAACCCGGCCATTGATTTCCGATAAAAAGCAGCAGCATCATGGACTGCCTCGGCCCGCTGTTCCTTTGAAATACCGTACTCCCTTCCGCAGATCTCAATGCTGGCAAAGAGACGCTTTACATCCACTTCGAAGGGAGCAGGAAGCGTCTCATCAAAATCATTGATATCGAAGACCAGACGGCGCTCCGGCGATGCAAAGATGCCAAAGTTGGAGATATGTGCATCCCCGCAGGCCTGCACCCGAAAGCAGGTTCCCGGCGTGGAGCTGAGATCATGGGCCTGGATCACGGCGGAGCCCCTGAAGAAGCTGAATGGGGAAGCGGCCATGCGCTCCCTCCTCACCGGGATTAATTGCTCATGTCTCGTTTCTTCCTGCCTGAGGGTGAGCTCTTCCACAATCGGTCTGTTCGTCTGTACCTTCCATGCCCCAAGCTCTTTGCGGGAAGTCGTCTTTCTGTACGCTTTTGCTGCCTCTTTTCTTTCTTCGATGCTTTTCATATCCCTTCACTCCGGTATTCTATCAGATGATGGTTTCATTATAGCAGAAGATCACTTCAGATGACCGTGGGTCAGGGCTATTGAGTCAGTATGAGTCAGGGGG
>CADCQE010000244.1 GCA_902803505.1 uncultured Lachnospiraceae bacterium
ATTGCCGAAGGCAATTGCTTAGATTAACTGCATATAGGGAAAACGAAAGGTTCTGCGCAGCAGATAATTTCGTTAACGACTATAATCAAAGCAGCTGCCTTCGGCAATCACTGAGCTTAACTAGTATCATTATTGTCAGGGATGGACTCCTTTGTCAATATAGACAGGATCCGGAAACCTTTGGTCACAAGAAGAGATGTTTTTTTGCATTTCCGCATAAAAAATACAATGAAAAAAATAAATTAGAAAAATGCGTGGATTCTCGAAGAGGGAGGCGTATACTATTACAGAAAAACAAATCAAACTCAAATGGAGGAAAAAAACATGGCAGATATGAACAAGATCAGTGATGAAGCTCTTGACAACGTAGTCGGTGGAGCGAGAAGAATCGTAAGCAATCCCGATGCCAGTTATGCAAACGTCCGCAGCGGCCCCGGAACAAATTTTTCCAAAGAATACGCGCTTACGAATGGTGCAGTAGTCTACACAGTGGACAAGGTGTACAGCGAATACGACGGCTATTATTGGTCACAGCTTGACGATGGCAACTGGGTTGCATCACACCTGCTCAAGTAAAGACTAAAAATGCTGCGGGAGGGACGGGAACCGTCCCTCCCGCAGCATTTTTTGTCGCAAATCACAGCCTCAGCGAGTATAATAGAAATGCAGGTCAAGGAGGACCGTTCGAATGGCTGTCCGGTGTATGAATATTCCCGCTGACCCGCACGAAGGTGAGATATGTTTGAAATTATTAAGGTACTTATACTTGGCATTGTAGAGGGAATTACGGAGTGGCTGCCGATCAGCTCCACCGGCCATATGCTCCTCCTCTATCAGCTCTTCCACATCGACGAACAGGACCCGTTCTGGGCCCTCTTCCTGGTCATTATACAGCTGGGAGCCATCCTGGCGGTGATCGTGATGTTCTTCCCGCGCCTGTGGCCGTTTCAGCGGCCCGACCCGGAAGCGCACGGCGGGGAGAAGCTCGTAAGTGTGCTGCAAATGCCGAAGATCGTCATGTGGCTGAAGATCCTGGTCTCCTGTATCCCGGCGATGATCATCGGGCTGACACTGGATGACTGGATCGAGGCGCACCTCTATAATTACATCACGGTGGCGGTCATGCTGATTGTCTACGGCATTCTCTTCATCCTCGTGGAGAACCGCAACCGCGGCAGGAAGGCGCAGGTCCGGAAGATCGGGCAGATCTCCTGGAAGCTGGCATTTCTCATCGGCATTTTTCAGGCGCTCGCCATCATCCCGGGCACATCCCGCTCCGGCGCGACCATTCTCGGCGGCATCCTTCTCGGCATGTCCCGCAAATGTGCCTCGGAGTACACATTTTTCCTGGCGATCCCGACGATGTTCGGGGCCTCCCTGCTGAAGGTGGTCAAGTTCCTGAAGGACGGCTCCGGCCTCACCGCCTCCCAGGGCGGCCTGATCGTGTTCGGCATGCTTGTGGCATTTGTCGTCTCCATCCTTGCGATCCGCTTCCTGCTCAGCTATATCCGGAAGCACGATTTCAAGGTGTTCGGCGTGTACCGGATCGTACTGGGCGTGGTGGTGCTCCTGTTCTTCGCCATCAGCTCGATGTTCTGATATGCAGATCACAGCGGCTCAGATCCGAAAACAGCGAAGAAGCGGGCATTTTTAATATTTTGTTTAGAAAGTTTATGCTTTCTTCCAGACTCATACATAGACAGAACACATTTGTCCTGTAAGATTTATTTCAGATAGTTGATGAACCACTTACTATCTCCCCCCTCATTTTAAGACACAGAGAAGAGGCCGAGTCATCGGTCTCTTCTTTGTTGACTGCAGAACTTGACGCATATTTAGGAAATGGAGTACAATATCTAGTCAGGATTTTATTCGCAAGGGGGCGCAAAGCACAAGATGAATCTTCAGAGTATACTTGAGAGACTGGACTGCGAAGTCCTTAAGGGCAGCATCGACCGTGACATCAGCGGCGTGGTCTATGACTCCCGCCGCGTGACAGAGGGATCCCTGTTCATCTGCATCTCCGGCGCGAACTTCGACGGCCACGACTACATCGAAGAGGTCATCGGGAAGGGCGCAGCCGCCGTCCTGGTGGAGAAGGGCCGCCTGCAGGCAGACAGCGCACCGGAGGGCGCGGCGATCATAGAGACAGCCGACACCCGCAAGGGCCTGGCCTGCGTCTCCGCGGCCTGGTTCGGCTATCCCGCCGAGGAGATCCCGGTCATCGGCATCACCGGCACCAAGGGCAAGACCACCACGACTTACATGATCCGATCGATCCTGGAGCACGCGGGCTTCCGCGTCGGCCTCATCGGCACAATCGAAGCGATCGTGGGAGACGAACACAGAAAAGCGCTCAACACCACCCCGGAATCCTATGAGATCCAGAAGGATCTCCGCGAGATGATCGAAGCCGGCCAGAACTGCGCCGTGATGGAGGTCTCCTCCCAGGCGCTGATGCTGCACCGGACCGCCGGCATCCCCTTCGAGATCGGGGTGTTCACGAACCTCTCGCCGGACCACATCGGCGCCAACGAGCACAGCTCCTTTGAGGAGTACGCCGCGTGCAAATCCCTGCTCTTCCGCCAGTGCAAGCTCGGTATTATCAATGCAGACGACCCGCATAAAGACCTGATCTTAAGCGGACACACCTGCCGGCTTGAGTCATTTGGCATAAATGAGGACACTGCCAGTCTCAGGGCAGTGAACATCGAATATGTTCAGAGTCCCGGTTCCCTCGGGATGAGATTCGATGTCAGCGGGACGGCCAATTTCCCCGTTGAGCTCGGGCTCCCCGGATTGTTCTCCGTCTATAACGCTCTGGCGGCCATCGCCGTTTGCGAGCATTTTAAAATGCAGACAGAGGTCATTCAGAGCGCGCTGAAGTCCGCCACAGTCAAGGGCCGCATTGAACCCATTAAAGTATCGGACGATTTCATGCTGCTCATCGACTACGCCCACAATGCGATGGCTCTGGAGAGCCTGCTTCAGACGCTCAAGGCCTACAACCCGAAGCGCATCGTATGCGTCTTCGGCTGCGGAGGAAACCGGGCGAAGTCCCGCCGCTTTGAGATGGGAGAGGTCTCCGGGAGGCTCGCTGATTTCACGATTATTACATCCGATAATCCGAGATTCGAGGAGCCGGAGGCGATCATCAGGGACATCGTGAGCGGCATAGAGAAGACCAGCGGCAGCTACACGACGATAGCGGACCGCGAGGAAGCGATTGCCTATGCGATTCATCATGGGCAGCCCGGCGATATCATCGTGCTCGCCGGGAAGGGACATGAAGATTACCAGGAGATCTGCGGGAAGAAATATCCCATGGACGAGCGGGTGCTGATCCGGAATATCCTTGAGAGAAATGACTTCTGAAGGAAGTGTCCCGGGAAGCAGAATTGACAGAGGTGGAATATCGCGAACGCAATGAGCAGCCTTTACGCACAAGTTGTCGTCGATATCGACGCGGAAAAACTGGACCGGCCTTTCAGCTACCGGGTTCCGGAAGCGCTTCAGGAGACCTGTGTCCCGGGCAGTGCAGTGCGCATCCCCTTCGGGCGGGGCGACCGGCAGATTCTCGGGTATGTTGTCGCGCTCAGCGATAAGACGGAACTTGCGGAGGACCGGATCAAATCCATTCTCTCTGTAGAAGCGGGAGAGGAGACGGCCGAGGGCCGGCTCGTCGCGCTGGCGGCCTGGATGAGCCGCCGCTACGGCTCTACAATGATCCGCGCGATGAAGACAGTATTCCCGGTGCGGAAGAAGATCGACGCGCTGCTGAGCCGGAAAGTGTCACTTGCGGAGCCGGCCCGCGCGGAGGAGATCGCGGAAGCTTACGAAGCCCGGCGCCACGTCGCGAAAGCCCGGGTCGTGAGGGTGTTCATCAGTACCGGCCGCTCAGGATCCGTCAGCGGCAGTGAGCCTGCATGGGAGAGAGAAACCGCCAGCGGCGGTGAGCCTTCCCTGTCCATGGATCTGCGGGAATTGCAGGAGAAAGCCAAGGTCAGCAGGGCAGTCATCGACTCCCTCGTCAAGGACGGCGTCCTGAAGATCGAGGTATCCGAGATCTTCCGGAAGGTGACGAAGGAGGCTGCAGGGAGCAAATCCGACACACTGACGGATGAACAGAGAAGAGTCTGCCAAGCGATACGCGCGGAGTGGAACTGGGAACAGCAGGCGGGGACGAGCCCGGCCCGGTGCCGCCCGGTTCTCCTACAGGGCATCACCGGCAGCGGCAAGACCGTCGTCTACACCGAGCTGATCGCCGACACCCTGGCCCGCGGCGAGCAGGCCATCGTCCTGATCCCGGAGATCGCCCTGACCTGGCAGACCGTCCTGCGCTTCGTCCGCCGCTTCGGCGACAAGGTCTCCTTCCTTCACTCGAGACTGTCCGGCGGAGAGCGCTACGACCAGATGAAAGCCGCCAGAAGCGGCGAGGTCTCCGTCATGGTCGGGCCGAGATCGGCCCTGTTTACGCCATTTCCGAGACTCGGACTCATCATCATAGACGAGGAGCACGAGGAATCCTACCACTCCGAGAGCATGCCCCGCTACCACGCATATGAAGTAGCCAGGAAGCGGGGAGAGCTGGAAGGGGCGCGTCTCCTGCTCGGCTCGGCGACGCCCTCGGTGAACGCGGCCTACAGCGTGCAGTGCGGCGAATACCTGGGCCTGCGGCTCGACAAGCGCTTCGGCGGCAGCGAGCTCCCGCAGACGGAGATCGTCGATATGCGCGCGGAACTGGAAACGGGCAACCGCAGCATCCTCTCCGGGCGCCTCAGGCAGCGGATGGAGGAGGCCCTGTCCCGGCGCGAGCAGATCATGCTCTTCCTCAACCGCCGCGGCTATTCCGGCTCCGTCACCTGCCGCTCCTGCGGTTATGTAGTAAAATGCCCCCACTGCGATGTCTCCCTCACCCGCCATAAGAACGGCAAACTGGTGTGTCACTACTGCGGCTATGAAGAGCAGGAAATGCACAGCTGCCCGGAGTGCGGCTCCTCCCACATCGGCGGCCTCACCATCGGAACGGAGCAGGTGGAGGACATCGTGCAGGCCGGCTTCCCGGCGGCCCGCCTTCTCAGGATGGATTTTGACACCACCCGGGGCAAGGAGGGACACAGCAGGATCCTTCGCAGCTTTGCAGAGGGCGAGGCGGATATCCTGATCGGGACGCAGATGATCGTAAAGGGCCACGACTTCCCCAGAGTGACACTGGTGGGTGTCCTCCTTGCGGACCTGTCCCTCAATGAGAGCGACTTCCGCTCCTCGGAGCGGAGCTACCAGCTGATCGCCCAGGCAGTGGGAAGAGCGGGGAGAGGCCTGCGCCCGGGAAATGCGGTCATCCAGACATACTCGCCGGAGCATTTTGCGGTGAAGGCTGCAGCGGCCCAGGACTACGATGCATTTTTCAAGGAAGAAATCTCCTTCCGGAAGCTCATGCGCTATCCGCCGGCCGGCGGACTCCTGGCGGTCCTCAGCGAGTGCCCGGACGAGGCGCTGCTCACTTTGGGAATGAAATATCTCCGGAGCTTCATCGACCGCATCGATCCCGGACAGAAGCTGATGGCCATCGGCCCGGCCCCCCAGAGCGTGGGGAAGATCCGCGATCAGTACCGGCAGGTGATCTACCTGCGGCACGACGACAAGCAGATGCTGATCCGCGCGAAGGACCTCATGGAAGAATACATAGAAATGAACCGCGGCTTCGACGAGATCTCTATTATGTTTGACTTTCAATGAGTGACGCGGGAAGAGTAAGAGGACTCCGCTCACAGCCATTTTCACAGGAAGTGCCCTGCGGAGCAGAATCAGGAATAAAGCGGGAGAGAAATCCCGAAAAGAATACAAAGAAGGGAAATCACATCTATGGCACTCAGAACAATACGCACCCTCGGCGACCCGGTGCTGGAGAAGAAATGCAGGGAAGTAAAGGAAATGACGCCCCGCATAAAGGAATTGATTCAGGACATGTATGAGACGATGCACAACGGCGAAGGCGTGGGCCTCGCTGCCCCCCAGGTGGGGATCCTGAAGCGCATCGCCGTCGTGGATGTGACGGGAGAGGATCCGATCACGCTCATCAACCCGGTGATTGTCGAAGAAGAGGGTGAGCAGACCGGGGATGAAGGCTGCCTGTCCCTCCCCGGAAAAGCCGGGCAGGTGACGCGCCCGATGCGCGTCGTGGTAGAGGCCCTCAATGAGAATATGGAGAAGGTCCGTCTCGAGGGAGAGGAGCTTCTCGCCCGTGCATTCTGTCATGAGATCGATCATCTGGACGGACACATGTACATCGAGAAAGTAGAAGGCGAGATCCATGACGTCCATTATGATGAGGAGGAAGAAGAGTAAAGTCTTTCACTGACAGAGAGCCGGGCGGCAGCAGTTTTACTAGTTAACCTTAGTAATTGCCGAAGGCAATTGCTTAGATTAACTGCATATAGGGAAAACGAAAGATTCTGCGCAGCAGATCATTTCGTTAACGGCTATAGGAAGACGGAAACTTTTCTTTGCACCAGTGAACAAGGACTGAAAGTTCTGCACTGCAGATCATTTCGTTATTGACCATAACCAAGTGGAGAAGGAAGCAGGCATTATGAAGATCATATTTATGGGAACACCGGATTTTGCTGTCCGGACACTGTCCAGGCTGTGCGAAGCCGGACACGATGTGTGCACTGTCATCACCCAGCCGGACCGCCCCCACGGGAGAAAGCTCACGGTCACTGCGGGCCCCGTGGCCGCCGAAGCGCTTCGGCGGGGCATTCCGCTCCTGCAGCCTGCGCGCATCCGCGGAAATGAAGAGGTGATCGCGCAGATCCGCGGGCTGGCCCCGGACGCAATTGTCGTGGCTTCCTTCGGAGAGATCATCCCGCAGGAGATCCTGGACATCCCGAAATACAGTTGCTTCAACGTCCACGCCTCCCTCCTGCCGGCCTACAGGGGAGCGGCCCCGATCCAGCGGGCACTCCTGGACGGCTGCGAGAAGACGGGAGTGACGATCATGAGGATGGATGCGGGCCTGGATACCGGAGATATGGCAGCGGTCCGGGAGGTCCCCATTTCCAAGGATGAGACGGCACTGAGCCTCTTCGAGAAGCTTGCAGCTGCAGGCGCAGAGCTGATGGCGGAGACCCTGCCCCGCATCGAGAGCGGCGAGGCCGTGTACACGCCCCAGCCCAAGGAGAGCACGACCCCCTATGCGGCGATGATCCGCAAGGAAGAGGGGCGCATCGACTGGACGAAGAGCGCCGGCGAGATCGAGCGGGCGGTGCGGGCCCTGGATCCCTGGCCCACTGCCTGGACGACGCTGGACGGCAAGACCCTGAAGCTGTGGAAAGCCCATGTCGAGAAGGAAGGCCTTGCGGCGGAAGAGGGAAAATGCGGCTGCATCGTGCGCCAGGACGCCCAGGGCATCTATGTGCAGACCGGCAGCGGCATCCTTGTCGCCGATGAGCTGCAGATCGAGGGCCGGAAACGCATGAAGACGGGAGACTTCCTGCGGGGGTATGTCATCCGGAATCCTTATTTAGGGCAAAGCTGAAGCAAGAATCCCCGCCAGGCGGAGCCGAGTGAGTATCCGGCCCGGCAGGATAAGAGTGAACCCCTGCCTTGGAAGCACTGAGAGAAGCTGGACAGGCAGGAGCTGAACAAAGACGCAGAACCTATTTTTATAGGAGCAGTAAGAGATGGCTGACAACACAAGAGAGATCATTGTCCGCGTCCTGGGAGAGATCGAGGACGGCGGCATCTATTCCCATATGGCGATCCGGGGGGCACTGGACAAATACCAGTACCTGCCGAGGCGCGACCGCGCCTTCATCACGAGAGTGTGCGAGGGGACTGTGGAGCGGATGATCGAGCTGGACTATATCATCGACCAGTTCGCCACGATCCCGGTGGAGAAGATGAAACCGGTGGTCCGGGACATTCTGCGGAGCGCCGTGTACCAGATCCGCTGCATGGATTCCGTCCCCGCAGCCGCCGCCGTCAACGAGGCGGTGAAGCTCACCCAGCAGAAGGGGTTCTATAATTTAAAAGGCTTCGTCAACGCTGTCCTTCGGAGCATCATCCGCAGCGGAGACCGCATCGCCTACCCTGACGAGACGGCAGAGCCCGTCCGCTATCTCTCCGTGCGCTATTCCATGCCGGAATGGATCGTGGAGGACTGGCTCAAGGAGTACGGCACATTTCTCACGAAAAATATGCTGGACCGGCTGCTGAAAGAGCGGCCCACCATCGTCCGCTTCAAGACAGACCGGATTCTCTCTATGACCATCCTGGATTCCCTCGCCTCCCAGGGCGTGACAGCCAGGAGGGCCTCCTACCTGCCATACGCCTACGAGCTGAGCGATTACAACTATCTCCCCGCCCTGCAGGCATTTCGCAGCGGGTGGATCTTCCCCCAGGACACCAGCTCCATGCTGGTGGCGGAGGCAGCGGCTCCGGTCAAGGGAGATTACATCATCGACATGTGCGCCGCCCCCGGCGGCAAGAGCCTGCACATCGCCGACAAGATGGGCAACTTCGGCGAAGTGGAGGCGAGGGACCTCACCCAGGACAAAGTGAACCTGATCCGCGAGAACGTCCGGAGAGCCGGCATCATCAACGTGAAGCCCGTGCAGATGGACGCCCTGGTCTAC
Source organism: uncultured Lachnospiraceae bacterium (assembly GCA_902803505.1). Lineage (GTDB taxonomy): Bacteria > Bacillota > Clostridia > Lachnospirales > Lachnospiraceae > Chordicoccus. Next base: position 8,640 of record CADCQE010000244.1, read on the forward strand.
GATTCCTTCTCCGAAGAGCGGGCCGACATCGTGCTCTGCGACGTCCCCTGCTCGGGCCTTGGGGTCATCAGCCGCAAATCCGACATCAAGTACCGGGTCACCCCCGAGCGCATCACGGCACTGGTAGAGCTGCAGCGCATGATCCTCAGAAATGCAGCCTCCTACGTCCGCCCCGGCGGCCGCCTCATTTACAGCACCTGCACGATCGGGCGGAAAGAGAACCTGGACAACGTCGAATGGTTTACAGAGCATTTTCCCTTCGAGATGGAATCCCTGGATCCCTACATCCCGAAGCAGCTGCGGAGCCTCGGGACCGCTGCGGGATACCTGCAGCTGATCCCGGGCGTCCACGACACCGACGGGTTCTTCATCGCGAGGATGAGGAAGCGGAGGCTGTGACGACGGACGATGGACATATTATCGATGACCCTGCCCGAGCTGGAGAGCTATTTTGAAGGAGCCGGCAAGAAGCGCTTCCGGGCCGCGCAGGTTTACGACTGGCTCCACAAAAAACTAGTGACTTCCTATGAGGAAATGCAGAATCTGCCGGCTTCTCTTAGAAGCAGGCTTCAGGAGGAGGCGCCCATCGGGGCGCCCGTGATCCGGGCCCTGCAGATCTCGAAGCTGGACGGAACCAGAAAATATCTCTTCCAGTTTCCGGACGGAGCCTGCGTGGAGAGCGTGTGGATGCAGTATCACCACGGCAACACGGTGTGCATTTCCTCCCAGGTGGGATGCAGGATGGGATGCACCTTCTGCGCCTCCACACTCCTGGGACTGGACCGGAACCTCAGCGCCGGAGAGATGCTCTCCCAGATCTACGCCATAGAGCGGGACACCGGGGAGCGGGTCTCGGGCGTCGTCGTCATGGGGACCGGAGAGCCACTGGACAATTACGACTCCCTGGTGCGCTTTCTCCGCATGATCTCGGATGAGAAGGGGCTCAACATCTCGGAGCGGAACCTGACCGTCTCCACCTGCGGCCTTGTCCCGGGGATCCGGAAGCTGAAGGAAGAGAAGCTCATGATCAATCTGGCCCTCTCCCTCCACGCGCCGAACGACGAGCTGCGGCGGAAGCTGATGACCGTCGCGAAGAGCTATCCCCTCAGGGAACTCATGGATGCTATGCGGGATTATTACAGCCTGCTCCACCGGCGGCTCACATTTGAATACAGCCTCATCCGCGGCGTCAATGACACGGAGGCACATGCGGCGGAGCTTGCGGCCCTTCTGAAGGGCATGAACTGCCTTGTCAATCTCATCCCGGTGAATCCCGTAGCGGAGACGGGGTACCGTCCGGCAGGTGTGCCGGACGCCCAGCGCTTCAAGAAAAAACTTGAAAATCATGGAATTCATGTTACTATTAGAAGAGAAATGGGCAGGGATATTGACGGCGCCTGCGGCCAGCTTCGGAAGCGGGACGCGGACAGCCGCAGATAGAGCATTACTTCATGCACTGCCAAAAGAGAGATACTAACGATATGAAATCATATTCGGCTACACATGTAGGACGAAAACGGAACATTAATCAGGACAGCATATTCGCCTCGGATAAGCCTGTCGGGAATCTCCCCAACCTGTACATTGTCGCGGACGGCATGGGCGGACACAACGCCGGTGACTTCGCATCCCGCTACGCAGTCAATACTGTGCGCGAGTTCATTGCAGGAAGCAGGGAGAGAAATCCGATCAAGCTGATTAACGAGGCGATTCAGCTTGCTAATAAAGGCATTATCCGGGAGGCCTCTGAGCACCGGGAGATGTTCGGTATGGGGACGACGATTGTCGTGACGACAATCATCGAGCAATATGCATATACCGCGAATGTCGGCGACAGCAGACTCTATCTCCTGGACGACAAGCTCTGCCAGATCACGAAGGATCATTCCCTCGTAGAAGAGATGGTCCGCATGGGAGAGATCACCGAAGAGGAAGCCAAAGTCCATCCCGACCGCCATATTATCACCCGTGCGGTGGGAGCCGCGGATGAAGTTGCTGTTGACTTTTTTGACTACCAGGTTCCTCCGGATGCCACCATTCTGATGTGCTCAGACGGCTTGAGCAATATGGTGCCAGATGAGGAGATCCAGAGGATTCTTGCGATGCCCTCCGACCTCAGCACGAAGACGAGCGATCTGATCGATGAGGCAAATGAGAACGGAGGCAAAGACAATATCGCAGTGATCCTTGTGAAGCCGGATGTGGATGAGGTGTGAGCATGTTAAAAGCAGGAGTAATGTTAGCGGGTCGGTATGAGATCGTCGGGCGCATCGGGTCCGGCGGCATGGCCGATGTCTATAAAGCGATGGACCATAAGCTCAACCGCTTTGTCGCGGTGAAGGTGATGAAGCCGGAGTTCCAGAGCGACAGCACCTTCATTTCCAAATTCCGCCGCGAGGCGCAGGCGGCAGCGGGTCTCGCCAATCCCAACATCGTGAATGTCTACGATGTGGGCGAGGATCAGGGCAATTATTACATCGTGATGGAGCTCGTTGAGGGCATCACACTCAAGGAATATATCGTCAAGAAAGGCAAGCTCTCCGTCCGCGAGGCGACGAGCATCGCCATACAGGTAGGAATGGGGCTGGCGGCGGCCCACGACCAGGGAATCGTCCATAGGGATGTGAAGCCGCAGAACATTATCATTTCCACAGACGGAAAGGTGAAGGTCACAGACTTCGGGATCGCCCGGGCGGCCTCCTCGAATACGATCAGCGCGAATGCCATGGGCTCCGTCCACTACAGCTCTCCGGAGCAGGTGAGAGGCGGCTATTCCGACGCGAGAAGCGACATCTATTCGCTCGGCATCACCCTCTACGAGATGGTGACCGGCAAGGTGCCCTTTGACGGGGAGACCACGGTGGCCATCGCGATCAAGCATCTGCAGGACGAGATGGAAGCTCCGTCCCGCTACACACCGGATCTTCCCTACTCTCTGGAGCAGATCATTTACAAATGTACACAGAAGAGTGTCGAGCGCCGCTACCAGTCGATGAACGACGTCATCGCGGACCTGAAGCGCTCCCTCATGGAGCCGGACGGCCGCTTCGTGCAGCTGACTCCGCTGACCGACCACTCCCAGACCGTGCTGATCTCCCAGGCGGACCAGGCTGCGATCCGCAATGCCTCATCGACCGTCCCGGGATCCGGCGCCGAACCGGAAGAAGTCTATTCCTCCATCCCCGCCGCCAGGAAGGGCGTCGTGGACAAGCCGCTGGATCCGGAGGAGGAAGAGACTCCCACGGAAGAAGAGAGCGATCCCAGCAGCGGGCTTGAGAAGGCAGTGACCATCGGAAGCTTCGTGGTCTGCGGCCTCATTATTGCTGTGCTCATTTATTTCATCTGCCGCGCCGCAGGCCTGATCGGAGGACCGGGCGGCAGCGCATCCGGCAGCGGCAACGGACAGACCGGGGCAGCTGCCGCAAGCACTGCGGCGGCAGTGGAGTCTGCAGTCTCGGATGAGACAGAGGTTCCGAACCTCGTGGGCATGACGGAGTCCGAGGCCACTGCGACCGCTCAGTCGAAGTCTCTCGGCATCAAGTATATCGGCGAGAAGTCCTCCGACAAGGCGGCAGGCACGATCATCGAGCAGACCCCCGCAGCCGGCACTTCCGTCTCGAAGAACACGACGATCACCTACTACCGCAGCTCCGGTCCGCAGACCATCGCGATTCCGCAGGTGGTGGGCCGCGCGCAGGCAGATGCCCAGAAAGATCTGACCGCCTCCGGCTTTACGAATGTAAAGGTCGTCCAGGAGAACTCTGAGACGGTCTCCCTCGGCAATGTCATTTCCGTCACTCCTGTCGAAGGGCAGCAGGTGACGGGCGCCACGGAGATCACTCTGACCGTGAGCTCCGGATCGGCCAACGCCGGCACGGTCTCCGTGATCGATTACCGCGGCTCCTCGATCTCCTATGCGGAGGAAGACGCCACCAATAAGGGACTCCTTGTCTCCATCAACTACGACGTCACGGACCGCATCGGTGAGGATGAGGTCATCCGCCAGAGCATCGACCCGGGCGAAGAAGTCAGGGCCGGCTCGGAGATCATTTTCACAGTCAACAACGAGGAGAAGATGCTGAGCGGCGAGACAGTGACTGCTCCGGGCGTCTCCGCAGAGACAGAGTCTGTCGTAGACATCGGAAACGGCACCACCGCGACAGCCACCCAGACCCCGGAGGCTCCCAGCAGCTGGGTCTGCACGGCGAATCTCGGTGCTCCCTCGAATTATACGAACGGCTCTTACCGCCTCGTATTGGTACAGAACATCAACGGCCAGGACACAGAGACAGTGGTGGCAGAGGGCGATTCCTCTCTGGAATTCCCTTACCTCCTCCAGATCACCGGCGCTGAAGGCGAGACTTCCGGCATGGTGTATCTCTATGAGCTCGTGGAGGGCGAGTACGTCCCGCGGGTGACATGGCCGGTCACATTTGAACTGCAGTCGTAAAGCGATGCAGGGGAAGATTACGAAAGCAATTGCCGGATTCTACTACGTTCACGTAGCAGGGTCCGGCATTTATGAGTGCAGGGCGAAGGGTATCTTCCGCAGGGAGAAAAAGACACCCCTTGTGGGCGACGAGGTCCGCATCGAGTTAATCAGCGAGGAGGACAGGAGCGGGAATCTCGTGGAGCTGCTCCCGAGGAAGAATCTGCTTCCCCGCCCGCCGGTGGCCAACATCGACCAGGTCCTCATTCTTTTTTCCATGAGGACGCCGGATCCCAACCTGATCCTGCTGGAGCGCTTCCTCATCGAGGCGGCCAGAAGGGACATCCCGGCGCTCATCGGCTTCAACAAGATCGATGCGGCAAAGGAGAGCGAGTGCCTGGAGCTTCAGGAGATGTACCGCGGCTGCGGCGCCCCCCTTCTCTTTCTCAGCGTTCAGAGAGGAGATGGAATGGAAGAGGCGGCGCGGCTCCTCAAAGGGAAGACCACCGCACTGGCCGGGCCCTCCGGCGTCGGCAAATCCTCCTTTACCAACGCGGTGCAGGACAAGGTGCACATGGAGGTCGGCAGCATCTCCAGAAAGCTCGCGAGGGGGAAGAACACCACCCGGCACACAGAGCTCATCTGCATCGACGAGGACAGCTACATCTTTGACACCCCCGGCTTCTCCGCCCTCGACACGGCGGACCTGCCGAAGGAGGAGCTTGAGGACTACTACCCGGAATTCCGGCCCTATCTGGGGCACTGCTATTTCCAGGGCTGCGCCCACCTGTCCGAGCCGGACTGCGCCGTCAAAGCGGCCCTCGCCCGCGGCGACCTCCCCCCCGCCCGCTATGACCACTACCGCTACCTCTACGAAGAGCTCAGCGAGCTGGAGAAGCGGCGCTATAAGTGACTCATGAGTCATTGGGGACGGTTCTTTTTGACTCATTTTTGACATCAACTATCAACAACCAAAAACATATGAAGAAAATGAGTCAAAAAGAACCGTCCCCACTGACTTGTGAGTCAAAAAGAGCCGTCCCTACTGACTCATCCACAACCATTGCAGGAGGACCACCACCATGAATTCCATCACTCCCCCAATCATCGCCCCCTCCATCCTCGCCGCCGACTTCAGCATCCTCGGCGAGCAGATCGCCGAAGCCCAGAAGGGCGGAGCAAAATGGCTGCACCTTGACATCATGGACGGTGCTTTCGTTCCCAACCTCTCCCTTGGGCTTCCTGTAGTCAGCTCCATCCGGAAGCGCACGGACATTTTCTTTGACGTTCACCTGATGATCGAAGCGCCGATCCGCTACGTGCGGGACTTCGCTATGTCCGGCGCGGACGGCATCACCTTCCATGTGGAGGCCGCCACAGACGTGCAGAGCACCATCAACGAGATCCGGCGCTGCGGCAAGAAGATCGGCATTTCCCTGAAACCCAGCACACCCCTCTCCGAGATCCTGCCCTATCTTAGTCAAGTGGACATGGTTCTTGTGATGACAGTGGAGCCGGGCTTCGGAGCCCAGGAATTCAAGTATGAGATGCTGGACAAGATC
>CADCQE010000245.1 GCA_902803505.1 uncultured Lachnospiraceae bacterium
AATATTACGGAGGAGGGGGAGTACCGGAAGAGAGCGGAGGAGATGCAGAGTCTCATCCGCAGGCAGCCGCATCAAAATCCCGTATCCTTTTATGAAGGAGCCTACGACAGGGCGGCCTTTTTTGAGATGGCCAAGGGCATGGAGAACTGCCGCGAGGGCGGAGAGCGCTGCCTTGGGTGCTTCCGGCTGCGGCTTTTTGAGACCGCGCGGCTTGCCGCGGAGGGACTGCCTGAGGAGGGGGTGCCCTTCGACTGCTTCACAACCACGCTCACGATCTCTCCGCTGAAGAACGCCGCCGCCATCAATGCCATCGGAGAAGAGGCGGCGAGAGAATACGGTGTGCCTTTTCTGCCCTGCGACTTCAAGAAGCGTGGCGGGTTCCAAAGATCAATTGAGCTCTCGAGGGAGTATGGGCTCTATCGGCAAAATTACTGCGGATGTGTGTTTTCTCTCTCCCATTGACTCATCGCCCCTCCCGCACTATAATGATGAAATTATAGTCGTCAACGAAATGATCTGAGGAGTATACAACTATGGCACAGCTATGGGGCGGAAGATTTACGAAAGAAACAGATCAGCTCGCCGCTGACTTCAACCAGTCGCTGGGCTTCGACTGCCGTCTTTTTCCGCAGGACGTCCGAGGCTCCAAGGCCCATGTAAAGATGCTCGCGAAGCAGGGAATCCTGACGGAGAAGGAGCGCGACGAGATCCTTGCGGGCCTTACTGAGATCCGGCGGGATGTGGAGAGCGGCGCGCTTTCTGTCAGCGGGGATTATGAAGATGTCCACAGCTTCGTGGAGGCGGAGCTGATCCGCCGTATCGGGGAGAGCGGCAAGAAGCTGCACACGGGGCGTTCCCGGAACGACCAGGTGGCGGTGGACATGCGGCTCTATGTGCGGGACGAGATCGACGGGACCCGGAAGCTTCTCCTTGGCCTCATGGAGACAATCGCTTCCATCATGGAGAGGGAACAGGAGACTTACATGCCGGGCTTCACCCATCTCCAGAAGGCACAGCCCGTGACCGCAGCCCATCACTTCGGAGCCTATTTCGAGATGTTCAAGCGGGATCTTGAGCATCTTAAGTCCCTGAGGAAGCGCATGAATGTCTGTCCTTTAGGGAGCGGGGCCCTGGCCGGCACCACCTATCCCCTTGACCGGGAGTACACAGCTGCGCTTCTTGGATTCGACAGCGCATGTGAGAATTCCATGGACGGCGTCTCCGACCGGGACTATCTCCTTGAATATCTGCAGGCGCTATGTGTCGTGATGATGCATCTTTCGCGGCTTTCGGAGGAGCTCATCCTATGGAATTCCAACGAATACCGCTTCATCGAGCTGGACGACAGCTACGCCACGGGCAGCAGCATCATGCCCCAGAAGAAGAACCCGGATATTGCGGAGCTGATCCGCGGCAAGACCGGCCGCGTGTACGGCGCTTCTTACTCCCTCCTGGTGACGATGAAGGGCCTTCCCCTTGCCTACAACAAGGATATGCAGGAGGACAAGGAGCTGAGCTTCGACGCCATGGACACAGCAAAAGACTGCATCTGCCTCATGGACGGAATGCTTCAAAGCCTCACCTTCCGGAAGGATGTGATGGAAGCTTCCGCGATGAACGGCTTTGCGAATGCCACCGACGCGGCGGACTACCTGGTCCGAAAAGGAGTTCCTTTCCGCGACGCCCACGGGATCATCGGCAGTCTTGTGCTTCACTGCATCGAGAAGAACTGCCGCATGGATGAGCTTCCCTTAAGTGAGTACCGCCAGGTGTGCGAGGCCTTTGACGAGGACCTGTATGAGGCCATCTCCCTGAAGAGCTGCGTGGAGCGCAGAACGACGAAGGGGGCCCCGGGTGCCATGAGTGAGGCCGTAAAGAATGCGAAAGCCTATTTGAGAGAAGCGGCTTCGAAAGAATAGACTGCATTTGAAAAGGATAAAAGCTTACGATTCACAGCCGTGAATCGTAACGATAGAAGGAGGCGGCCAAATGCTGCTGATGAGAAAGAAAGGAGGCATTGAACAATGAGTACGAAATTGAAAGCGGGAATTCTCGGAGCAACAGGAATGGTGGGGCAGCGCTTCATCACATTGCTGGCAGACCATCCGTGGTTTGAGATCACAGCTCTGGCAGCTTCAGCGTCCAGTGCCGGTAAGACCTATGAGGAATCCGTGAAGGCGAGATGGAAGATGGACACTCCCATGCCGGACTGCGTCAGGAAAATGGTGATCAGGGATGTCGCGGATGTGGAAGCAGTCGCTTCAGAGGTGGACTTTGTCTTCTCGGCGGTCAATATGACCAAGGAGGAGATCCGCTCCATTGAGGAAGCCTACGCAAAGACAGAGACCCCTGTCGTCTCCAATAACAGCGCGCATCGCTGGACCAGTGATGTCCCGATGGTGATCCCCGAGATCAACCCGGAGCACTTTGAGGTCATTCCTTTCCAGAAGAAGCGGCTCGGCACGGAGCGCGGCTTTATCGCAGTCAAGCCAAACTGCTCGATCCAGTCCTATACCCCGGCTCTCGCCGCCTGGAAGGAATTCGGGCCCCTCGATGTCGTCGTCAGCACCTATCAGGCGATCTCGGGCGCCGGCAAGACCTTTGCAGACTGGCCCGAGATGAATGGAAACATCATCCCGTATATCGGGGGTGAGGAAGAAAAGTCCGAGCAGGAGCCCATGAAGGTATTCGGACATCTGGAGCAGGGTGCCATTGTGAAGCTGGAATCTGATCTGCGCATCACTTCCCAGTGCATACGCGTGCCCGTTCTCAACGGACATACTGCCACTGTGTTCCTGAATTTTAAAAAGAATCCTTCCAAAGAGGAGCTCATCGAGAAGCTCCGCAGCTTCTCCGGGAAGCCCCAGGAGCTGGGACTCCCCCACGCACCAAAGCACTTCATCCAGTACCTTGAGGAGGACAACCGCCCGCAGGTGGCCCTGGATGTGAACTACGAAGGCGGCATGGGCATTTCCATCGGGAGGCTCCGCAAGGACAGCATCTTCGACTGGAAGTTCGTAGGCCTCAGCCACAATACGCTGCGCGGCGCTGCGGGCGGCGCAGTGGAGTGTGCCGAGATGCTCAAGGCACTGGGATACATCCAGCCCAAATAAGAAAGCGTCCGGTTTTTCACTCACCTTCTGCAGACTGGCGGGCCCGTGCAATCCCGGATCCGGCCGGGCAGTGACGGGATCGCAAGAATAGAGGAGGAGAACTTGGGAAAGCAGCTGTTTATTGCTGAAAAGCCATCTGTCGCCCAGGAGTTCGCGAAAGCGCTCGGGATCCGAGGGGGCCGCGGAGATGGATTTATAGAAACGGACCAGTACATCGTCACGTGGTGCTTCGGGCACCTCGTGACGATGAGTTATCCTGAGGCTTACGACCCGAAATACAAGCAATGGCGCTTCGAAACACTGCCGTTTCTGCCGGAGACCTTCCGCTATGAGATCATCGCATCTTCGTCAAAGCAGTTCGACGTGGTCAGCTCCCTGCTTGGCCGCGCGGATGTGGAGCGGATCTATGTGTGCACAGACTCGGGGCGGGAGGGCGAATATATCTACCGCCTGGTGGAGATGATGTCATCCCCGGAAGTGCGGAAGAAGGACAGGCGGCGCGTCTGGATCGATTCCTTTACTGAGGAAGAGATTGCCCGGGGCATCCGGGAGGCGAAGCCTCTGGCCGCTTATGACAATCTGGCCGACTCCGCCTATCTGCGGGCAAAAGAGGACTATCTCATGGGCATCAATTTCTCCCGGGTGCTCACCTTGAAGTATGGGAGAGGGATCGCCGACTACCGAAGTGCAAACTGGTCCGCCGTATCCGTGGGCCGCGTGATGACCTGCGTCCTCGGAATGGTAGTCCGCAGGGAGCGGGAGATCCGGGGCTTCGTCAAGGAGCCCTTCTACCGCGTCCTCGGGAGCTTCGAGGGGATCGAGGCGGAGTGGAAGGCGGTGGCCGGAAGCGCCTATGAGAATTCTCCGAAGCTCTATAAGGAAAATGGATTCCGGAAGCGGGAGGACGCGGAGGAGATGATCCGCGCTCTCAAGGCTGAGACGAATCAGGCGCTCACCCAGTCCGTCTCGAGAAAGTCAGAGAAGAAAAATGCTCCGCTTCTCTACAATCTCGCCGAGCTGCAGAATGACTGCTCCCGCATGTTCAAGATCTCTCCGGACCAGACGCTGAAGATCGCCCAGGAGCTCTATGAGAAGAAGCTCACAACCTATCCGAGAACGGACGCCAGGGTGCTCTCTACTGCGGTGGCCAAGGTCATCGGCGGGAACCTCAAGGGATTAAGAGGCGTTCCTGTCGTCGCTTCTTTCGCTGAAGAGGTATTGGAATCCGGAAAATACCAGTCCATAAGCAAGAGCCGCTACACCAATGACAAAGCGATTACGGATCACTATGCCATTATTCCCACCGGCTCCGGGCTCAGCGCGATTTCCTCCCTCAGCGGCCTGTCCCGCCGCGTGTACGAGCAGATCTGCCGCCGCTTTCTCGCCATTTTCTATCCGGCTGCTGTCTATGAGAAAACAGCTGCTGAATTTGTGCTTGGAAGAGAACACTTCTTTGCAAATGCCCGCGTGC
>CADCQE010000246.1 GCA_902803505.1 uncultured Lachnospiraceae bacterium
AAGAAATCCGGACACTCCCACATCTTTCCGAAGCGGTTCCTGCAGCTGGCCAGTATGGTCTCATATTGCCAGGAAAACCCGTCAGGGCTCGTATAGAGCAGAATCTGGCCGCTGTCGTCCTCGGAGCGGCTGGCTGCGACGCAGGCAAATCTTCCGTCCGAAAGCCGAAACATCTTCGGATCGCGGAAATCATGGATGCTTGCCCCCGCCGGGAGGGAATTACTGTTCAGAACCGGGTTTTTGGGCCATTTTTCAAAATTGATGCCGTCGCCCACTGCCAGACACTGCGTCTGCAGCTCATTTTTCGGGCGGGAACCGCTGTCTTCGCAGTATACGCCTGTGTACATCAGCAGCATACGGCCGTCATCAAGTCCGATGGCGCTCCCGGAGAACACACCGTCCTGGTCATAGAAGCGATCGGGCGCTAAGGCTGCGGGCAGGTATTCCCAGTGGAGGAGATCGCTGCTCACCGCATGCCCCCAGTGCATGGAATCCCAGGTGGATCTGTAGGGATAGTACTGATAGAACATGTGATAGCGCCCTCCAAAGAAACAGAATCCGTTGGGATCGTTCATCCAGCCCGTTCTGGCGCACAGATGAAAGCCGGGGCGTTCCCTGTCCGCGATCCGGCTGCCTGTCTCCTCTTCATAGCGTCTTGCATCGAGTAATTTCTGACTGATCATAATTATTTTCCTTTTTTGTGAAATAACACATCTTTGCCTTATACAATACAGATTTTCGCGCTCTGCTTAAGTGCTCTCCCTGCGCAGGACAATCGGAGTGACCGTCTTATGAATCGGCACCCTCGCGGCAGGATCCCCGGTGCGCTTCTGACGGATTTTCTCCATCAGGAGGCAGATTGCTTCGCGCGCGATAACTTCAATCTGCTGATCCACCGTGCTGATGGAATAGGGTGCCTTGACACCCACGGGAGTGTTATCAAAGCCCACGATTCTGTAGAGCGGTGTGAGTCCTCCGTATTTGCGGATCACCTGGCCGAGCAGATAGTTCGCGATAACATCATTTGCGCAGAAAACCCCCTTCTTCATGCCCGGGTATCTGGTCTCCATTTCCTCAAATGCCGCTTTGGCATGGCTGTATACTTCCTCGTGGGAGTAACCGAAATCCCGGATCATTATTTCATAGCGAAGATCGCGGGCAGAACAGTAATCCCGGAATCCTGAGATTCTCTGGCTGGCGGGAATTGATTCATCTGTAGGCGAGTTAAGGTGAATCAGGATATCGCAGGTTTTCTCTGTCAGGAGAGAAGCGGCCTCGATGCCTCCCAGATAGTTGTCGGAATTAACACTGTTGATGAAACGGTCTTCCCTCTCTATGGCGACGACGGGGACGCTTAAAGAGCACAGACTTTCGGAGGGCAGCGTATGATTCATGATGATAAGCCCCTCGATCTGATATGCAAGCAGTTCTTCGATGTACCGCTCCTCTGCAGCGGTATCATTGCTCCCGACAAATACAATAAACTTATAACCGAACTCATTGTATGTTTTGAGAATCCTGTCGAGCATCGAGGAGTAATAGTCCAGATCGAGGTTTGGAACAATCACCCCGACATATTCCGTTTTTCCGGTGGCAAGGATATGCGCTACCTTGTTTTCCTGATACCCGAGAAGATCCAACGCCTCCCGAATGATCTTCCGGTTTTTTTCCGTGACTGTCGCCGGCTTATTGAAGTAACGGGAGATCGTGGTTTTGGAAAAGCCCGTATACTCTGCTATCTCCTTAAAAGTAACCTGATTTTTTTCACTCATTTTCTGTTCTCCCGGCTGATGTCTGCATAGAACATTCACATAACCTTTCCTTTTATAAACCCTGATATGACAAAAAGCAACCATGCCAAGTTCTTATAATATACCAAAATATAATAAATAAAACAAGAAGTAACCGGTTATTTTTTGTGTATTATTACGATTGACGGGGTACTTGGGGTGATGATATGATTACATTGTGCCAAATACACGGCACGTTGGGTTTTTCGTGTCTGCGGCATGAGACAGACCGGAAAACAGCAATGAACTTGGTTCCGGATAAAAGGAGGAGCACTATGAGAAGAAAGAAAGTTGTATCCTTATTGACAGCAGCGGCTATGCTCGCGGGCATGACTGCCATTCCTGCTCAGGCAGCGGACGTGAAGATCACAATCTTCAACGCCAAGATGGAGATTCAGAGCCAGCTCGAGGAGATGGCGGCTGAATACAGCGCGGAGAAGGGCGTGGATGTTGAAGTTTATTACTCCAGCGACACGGTTGCGGCTCATATGTCCACAAGATATGCATCGAATGAGCCCTACACGATTTCCATGGTTGACGCGAAGGATATCTATTCTCTGGCTCCGGATCACGCCATCGACCTCAGTGACCAGAAGTGGGTCGATGATACGACACAGGAGATCGCCATCGACGGCAAGGTTTATGGTTTCCCAGTCTGCGTAGAAGCGAGAGGCATCATCATGAACAAGACAGCGATCGAAGATATCCTCGGTGAGACCTTCGATCCCTCTACCGTTGTGACACGTGAGGCTTTTGCAGAGCTTCTCCAGAAGCTGAAAGACGGCGGCATGGAGAATCCTACCGGTGTCATGAAGGAAGACTGGTCACTGGCAGCCCACTATCTCGCAGAAGTCTATGAGACAAGAGAAGATCCTGCCGCATTCATCCGCGGACTCCATGACGGTTCCATCGACCTCAACTCCGATGATCGCTTCACAGATCTCATGGATACATTTGATCTGCTGAAAGAGAACAACTACGCTGCTGCTTCCCCGATCGCTGCGGTTCGTGAGGACACAGAGATGCTTCTGGCAGACGGCGATATCGCTTTCATGTTCGGCGGCAACTGGGACTGGTCCGTACTCGCTGAATATGATCCCGCAGGCGAGATGATGATGATGCCGATCCCGCAGACGAATGCCGATTACAACGGCAAGCTTGTAGGCGGCGGCTCCAAGTATCTCTTCATCGACAGCTCCGACAATACAACAGATGAGCAGAGAGAAGCTGCGAAGGATTTCCTCAACTGGCTTGTCTACGATGACGCCGGACAGGACTTCCTGGTCAACACCTGCGCTCTCGTTCCTGCTTTCTCCAACATCACACTCGAAGTCTCCGATCCGCTCGGCAAGTCTGTGAAGTATTTTGCTGACAACGGACTCCTCGTTGAAAACTACAACTATCTGCCGGATGACCACTATGCGAAGTGCGGTGCTTCCTTCCAGGAATATCTGGCAAATCAGACGGACCGCGCCGGTTTTGCGGATGCAATTACAGCTTACTGGAAGGCTACAGAGCCGGTTCAATAATGATGTATTCTAAGGCGGATATGGCATCATGAGCGGGCCATATCCGCTTTTTTGGTCGCCGCATCAGGCAAATGCGGGCTGATGCGGCTAACATTGCTTATAAGGAGAAATTGTATGGACAGAAATAAACTATCCTACAAGGTCGGTCAGTATATGATGTTTGCCGGTGTCGCGACGGTGCTGTTCTGTGCAGTAGTGATTGCGCCCTTCATTTATGGTATCTATCTGACATTTACGAGCTGGGACGGCGTGTCACTGTCGAAGCCTTTTGTCGGAGTAGCGAACTATGCGGCGGCATTTTCGGATATGACCTTCTGGAGCGCACTGCTTCGCACCTTGCTTTACTCAGTGATCTCTGTTGTATTTATCAATATCGTGGCCTTTCTGCTGGCCTATATGGTGACGCGCGGCATCAAGGGCCAGAACCTTTTCCGCGCAGGTTTCTTTATCCCGAACCTGATCGGCGGCATCGTCCTCGGTTATGTGTGGCAGTTTGTATTTAACCGCGCTTTTCCGGCGATCTTCAAGGGAACAACCTCCCTGCTCGGCTCCACGAGCGGCGCGATGGCCGCGCTGATCATCGTATCGGTCTGGCAGTACGCCGGCTATATGATGCTGATCTACGTGGCGGGCTTCATGAGCGTCTCAAAGTCACTGATCGAGGCCGCACAGATCGACGGCTGTACGGAGAGCCAGTCCACCTGGTATGTTACCGTACCGCTGATGCGCGCGTCCTTCGTGCAGTGCCTGTTCCTCTCCATCACACGCTGCTTCATGGTTTACGATGTAAACCTGTCGTTGACCAAGGGCGAACCGTACGGCTCGTCGGTTATGGCGGCGATGCACGTGTACAACCAGGCATTTACCTACAAGAACTACGGCACGGGCCAGGCCCAGGCGCTGATCCTCTTTGTCGTC
>CADCQE010000247.1 GCA_902803505.1 uncultured Lachnospiraceae bacterium
AGATGGGTCTCAGGTTAAAGATCTCCTCAAAGAAATCAATGTTTTCACGGAAGATGCCTCTCTCCAGTGTGAAATCCTCTTTCGTCTCCACGGAAATTACAAGTTCATTATCCCGTTTGCTCACGGTCATATTCTCGATCTTCTGGAGATAACTCTGGTCGAGGCAGTTGGCCATGCGCATGACTGCGACCAGCTGGGCCACCAGCATATAGTCATCAATCTCAAGGCCGTCGGTCACGCCCATGGGCTTGTAGTAGCCGAGCTCCTGGGTGTTGTAGCGGACGACATTTGCAATAATGCGCCGCTCCCGCTCGGACAGGCCGATGATCTCTGTGGACATGATGATGTTGTAGGAGCACTCCGCCACATTGACAAGGGAGATGTATTTTCCGCAGTCGTGCAGATAGCAGGCCACGCGGAGGAGCAGCTTGTCCCGCGGCGTCAGCCGGCTGGACTTCCTGACGACGTCGAAGATCTCCCCGGCGGCGCTTACAAGGGCTTCATTGTGCGGCTTGTAGCTGGCATATCTGCGGGCGATGTTCTTCGCCGCCATGAGAATATCCTGCTCGAAATCATGAGAGGAGCGGATGATCTTCTTCTGCTCGCCGTAGTCGTAAGCTATGCCGTCGGTGAGCTGGATGCCTGGGAGCCAGATAGTCTCCACCTCCAGCACCTCGATCAGGCGCTTATAGAGAACCGCCATAGGGATCAGCACGGTGGACATCTCAGAGGAGATGCCCAGCTCCTCCGCCACATCTCTCAGTGAGCAGGAGACCACGTGCTCGTACCACTGCATGAACAATTCCCTGGTCACGGTCTTGTTGATGTCACTGCGGTTCTGGAAGATCAGGTTTGTGAAATAATCCCCCACGAGGATGATGTTCTCGATCTTGCGGTTCTTAAGATACATGCGCTTAAAATTCACCAGATCCTTGTGGATCAGCTGATCCACAAGCATGTCATAGTGAACCGTCTCGTGCTCGAAGTCGGCGAGGCGCTCGCGGATCTTCAGGGAGCCGAGCAGGATGTTCTGGGTCGACACCAGCACGTCCTTGTCGAAGAGGGAGATCTGGACGCTTCCGCCTCCCACGTCCACGATGGCCGTCCCTTTCTCGATAAACTTCTGGAATTCCTCCCCCCGGGATGCGATGGATTTATAGCCCAGGAAGCGCTGCTCGGAATTGGACAGGACGTCGATCTGTATGCCGGTGGCCCGGTAAATGTGATCCACTACGAGATAGCGGTTCTCAGCCTCTCTCAGGGCGGATTTTGCGCAGGCCCGGTACCCGCTGACGCCGTACTCTTTCATGACGCGCTTGTAATCATTGAGGATACTGGTGAGCTCGGAGATACGCTCCATTGTCACCTTGTGGAGAGCATAGGTATCCCGTCCCAGATCAATATCCTGACGCACTCGGGTCAGGGATCTCAGGCCGTTCTTCCTGCTCATTTCAAAGATCTCAATATTGACATAGTACGAGCCTATGTCGATCGCTGCAAAGGTTGTGACCGCCATGTTGGTCTAATGCCTCCTTTTTGCTTTTTATGGGACCGGCAGGTCAGAGGGACGGTTCTTCGCGGCCCTTTTGATCCGGCAATGCCTCCTGCTCCATGCGGCTGAGCTCCATCAGGAGCCGGATGATCCGCTCCGCCCCGTCCGCCAGAAAAGGCGTCGGCATCGCGGCGCGCACCGAATCAATCTTCTCCTGTTCCCTGCGGGCATCCAAAACAGGCATCCCCCTGGATGCCTTATAGGTGCCGATCTTCTCTGCAGTCTCCATGCGCTCAAGAAAGAGCTTCAGGAGCTCCGCATCAATTCTGTCCATCTCCTTGCGGTATAATTCCATCTCAGACATAAGCCTTATTATAAGTTGTTTTCCCTCTAAAGTAAATGCACTTGTGTAAATGGACACTTGAATTCCGCGGTAGATTATATTATAGTGATTCGGGTGCCCAAGCTCCGGCTTTGCGGCACAAGCCAAAGGAATTGGTAAGCATAAGGAGGTATCATGGCAATTCGACATCTGATGAGTCCCTTAGATTTTTCCGTCGAAGAGACGGAGCGGCTGCTCGATCTGGCGAATGACATCGAGCTCCATCGCGATACGTACAGCAATATTTGTGAAGGAAAGCGGATTGCCACCTTGTTCTACGAGCCGAGCACACGGACGAGACTTAGTTTCGAAGCGGCTATGATGAACTTAGGTGGCAAAGTTTTGGGCTTCCACTCCGAGGACAGCTCCTCGGCTACGAAGGGGGAGTCGGTGGCGGACACCATACGCATCGTCTCTTGTTACGCCGATATCGCGGCCATGCGTCACCCAAAGGAAGGCGCACCCCTCGTCGCTTCCCTGAAGTCCTCCATTCCCGTCATCAACGCCGGTGACGGCGGCCACCAGCATCCCACCCAGACCCTGACGGACATGCTGACCATCCGCTCCTTAAAGGGACGGCTGGACAATCTCACGATCGGGCTCTGCGGAGACCTGAAGTTCGGCCGCACGGTGCACTCCCTGATCGAATCGCTCTCCCGCTACCCGGGTATCTCCTTTGTCCTCATTTCCCCCGAAGAGCTCCGTGTTCCGAGCTATGTGAGAAACGGGATGAAGTCGAAGAAGATTCCATTTTCCGAAGTGGAGAAGCTTGATGCGGAGACCATGGCGGATCTGGATATCCTCTACATGACCCGTGTGCAGAAGGAGCGCTTCTTCAACGAAGCAGATTACGTCCGCATGAAGGATTTCTATATCCTGGACAGGGAGAAGATGGCGCTTGCGCCCAAGGATATGTGCGTGCTGCATCCCCTGCCCAGGGTCAATGAGATCTCCGTGGAAGTGGACGACGACCCGAGAGCCTGCTATTTCAAACAAGCACAGTACGGCGTCTACGCGAGGATGGCGCTCATCCTCACACTCATGGGAATCGAGGTGTCGAAATGAAGGAATATGAGAACACGCTGAGTATCGGTGCTCTGAAAGAAGGCTTTGTGCTGGACCACATTGTGGCGGGACATGCCATGACGATCTACCGCTACTTAAAGCTCGGCAAGCTGGACTGCACCGTGGCCATCATTAAGAATGCCAGCTCCAGAAAGATGGGGAAGAAGGATATCATCAAAGTGGCCTGCCCCATCGATTACCTGGACCTGGACGTGCTCGGGTTTATTGACCACAATATCACTGTCGACGTCATCAAGGATGGGAAGATCATTGACAAGAAGCACCTGCAGCTTCCGCTGATGGTCAAAAACGTCATCAATTGCAAGAATCCGCGCTGTATCACCTCTATTGAGCAGGGGCTCGACCAGATCTTTGTCCTGGCGGATGCGGACAGCGAGAAGCCCGTCTATCGCTGCCGCTACTGTGAAGAGAAGTGGGATGGCGCGCTGAAGAAATAAAACGGGTCAGAGGGACGGTTCTCAGCGGCCCACTATTATGGAAATTCGAAATCAGAGGGACGGCTCTTAGTGATCCACTAAGAGCCGTCCCTTTGACCTGTGAATAATATGGCAGAGCGATAAGCCGGGTTCTGTCGTGTGCGGTCATCTATCTAGCCCGCCCGTTACCGTGCGGATCAAGCAGCTTACCTGGAGCATCAGCGGGCCGCCGTATCGCTCCTGCTTAGCCTTGCTTCGGATGGGGCTTGCATATGCCCTGCCCATTACTGGCCAGGCGGTAGTCTCTTACACTGCCTTTTCACCCTTACCTGC
>CADCQE010000248.1 GCA_902803505.1 uncultured Lachnospiraceae bacterium
ACGGCCAATCTGCAATCAGGTTCTAGCTCATCATGCCTGCATAAAAGACACAAACAACGCTGCCGGTTCGCCCGGCAGCGTTGTTCTTATTCTTCTCTGTCGATTACCTGAAATATCCGGATCTCATATACCCTGTGGTGGAACCATATCTCACGAGGTAAAAGCGCGTGGAGACCTGGGACACAATTGTCACTTCTGCCCCCGCCGGCACAACCGCAATCACATTCCTGGTGGAGGAGACGTCCGTGCTGCTGCGCAGATAGATCGCCGTTGAGGTAATGCGGACGGTCTGTCCGTTGTCACTGTCCGTCGTGAAATATCCTCCGTAGATGTAGCCGGTCCTGCCGTTATAGTTCACCTTGCACCAGTTGTTGCTCGTCCGTGCCAGTACAGAGACCTTCGCAAGAGCCGGCACCACTGTGATGACAGAGGCGCTCTTGGTCGGAGCTGTCCTCATGTAAACCGCAGTGGCGACTTCACGGATCGGAGTCTCATTGACAAAATACCCCTGCCGGATGTAGCCGGTAGCACCGTGATAAGAGACATGATACCAGGTTCCGTTGAGGCTGTGCACTGTCACGGATTCTCCGCCCTCAATGGCCCTGATCCTGGAATAATTGGTTCCCGGACCGGTCCTCAGCCAGATCGCCGTAGCCAGCGTCCTTGTCGTAGTGGAAGAACTTGAAGAGCTTGAAGAACTTGAAGAGCCGGAGCTCTTAGCAGACTTCAGGTACTTCGTCGGGAACCAGCCGCCATATGTCTTGGAGCCCTTATACACAATCTTTGTGTAACTCCCATCCTGCACACCGGCAGTCACCTTTTTCCCCTTCGGGATCTTGACGATCTTCGCGGAAGATGAACTGGGACCGGTGCGGAGATAGGCGGCCTTTTTGGTCTTCATAGTGGTACTGGCGGAGACTGCCGCTGTGCCAAACAGCAGCATCAGGACAATGACAAATACAAGGGAGACTCCATGCAGCGCTCTGCATTTCTTATTCATACACTTATCCTCCTATTTTCACTTGCGTGATGTATTCCCTTATATAATCCCTTATGTACTCCCCTTTGTATCTACCCCTCAGCGATCCTTTCTCCCACTAATAAATGCTTCGATCTCTCTCCTGCTTCTTTTTATGAATGCGATCCGAATCCCCTTCATAAGCCGGATCTCATTTCCTTCAGACGTAATCCTCTTCCAGATAGTCTCCGTAGACCCATCCTTCATACTTATCATCGTTTTCGTCCATATAGGTCACCTTGTACCAGTCTCCGGACTTGATTTTCAAGGTCACAATTTCTCCCTTGGGAATTGTAATGATCTTGGGGGAGGAAGTGCCCTTGCCGCTCCGCATATTCAAAGCCGCAGTGGTGATCCTCGTCACTGAGGAACTGCCGCCCCCTGAGCTCTCTTCCATGTCCGAGACGAAATATCCGCCCAGGATGTAGCCTGTCGTACTCCCGGCCTTGATCTTGTACCAGATCTTAGAGGTCGCTTTGTAGACGCGGACCACTGTGCCCGGAGAGAGCACGCGGATGATATTGTCCTCTTTCGTCGAGCGGGACTTACGGAAATTGATCTTCGTGGCGATTGTCTCGGATACATAAGCAGTCTTGGTCTCATTTGTGAAATAGCCGCTCTTGATATAGCGGGTCGCACCCTTGTATTTTACCTTGTACCAATTCCCGCTTACGCCGATAATCTTGATCTTCTTGCCCTTCTTCAGGGTTCCGACAACATTCGAGTTGCTCACCTTCGTCGAGGAACGGATATACATGGGCTGCGCCGCATACTTCCAGGCATAGCCACTTCCCGTCTTCGCATCGCTTGTGAAGTAGCCGTTGGGAATGTAGCCGACTTCGTCCTCAAAGATCACCTGCACCCAGTTGTCCGAGCGCTCGCCAAGGATCTCAACCTCCTCTCCGGCCCGGATCACGTCAAGTTCATTCTCCGTAGTCACTTTCGCGGAGGAGCGGAATACAGTGTCAATGGCCATGCGCCTCACGACCACGTTGTCGTCCGTATTATCATCATCTTCATTCGTGAGGTAGATACCGAGTATCCAGCCGGTCTTGGTGCCGTATGTGACCTGGTACCACACACCGGACTTCTTGAGGACCTTTACGACTGCATTCTTCTTGACGATCTTAATCAGCGAATCGCAAGTCTTCGTATTGGCCTTCGTGCGGAGAGCCGTATTGGTCGTGACCTGGGCATACCCAATCTCCACCCAGTCCTCCTCTTCATCTGCCGCTGCCGGCACTGCCGCAAGCAGGCAGATCATAAGACACAGCACCGCTAACAGGAGCCCGCGAATGTTCCGCTTCTTCATAATCAGTCTTTCCCTCCGGCTTTCTCGCCACACAGATTACACCGCATTTCCATTAAGAGAAACGCTTCACAGACCTTATCTGCAATCAGGACCTGTCTCATTCATGCAAGCATGATGAGCCAGAGCCTGATTGCAGATTGGCCGTGAATAGTAACAGATAAACAAAAAATGCGGAATTCCGATATATAAGAATACCACATTTTTCAAGAATGTTAAAGTGAATTGTAGATCGCTCAATCCCTGGATTTCTTCTGGATCATCTGCAGTCCGACAGCCGCAAGAAGGATCACGCCTTTTACAGTGTCATTGAGCAGGGCATTCATGCCCAGGGCTGTGATGATCTTATCGATCAGGGTAAAGGACATCGTACCAAAGACGACACCCAGGATCTTTCCTCTTCCGCCCGACATGCTGATGCCGCCGATGACCACGGCCGCGATGGAATACAGCTCGTAGTTCTTTCCGGAAGTGGCGGGGTCAAAGGAGGTGTCCTTAGCGATCTTCATGAATGTAGACAGTCCGACGGTGAGGCCGCACAGGACGAATACGGAGATCTTCGTCCAGACCACATTGACGCCGGCCAGCATCGCGCCCTTCGGATTGCTGCCCAGAGCGTAGATCCGCTTGCCGTACTTCATGGAATTCGTCATGTAAATCATGAATACGGCGAGAAGGATCCACACGATAGAGAGAAGGGAGATCGTCAGGAAGCTGCCATTGCCGAAATTGAAGAGGGAATAGTACTTCGAGAGGCTCGCATCCACCCTGTAGCGGGTCTCGCCCATCTCATTCATCATGTACTGGGAGAGGGAGCGGTAAATGAGCATCGTTGCAAGTGTCACGATAAAGGACGGCATCTTGAACTTACCGACCATCAGTCCATTGATGAATCCAAAGGCCGCGCCAAGTGCGAGACAGCACAGCAACAGAAGGAAGATGCTGTTCGTGCTGTTGAAGACCACAATCGCTATACCGCCGGCCAGGACGAAGGAGGACCCGACGGACAGGTCAATGTCCCCGGTGAGCACGATGAGGGCCTGCCCCAGTGCGATGGTTCCAAGGATCGAGCTGTGAAGCAGGATGTTCGTGATCGTCGTCCAGGAAGGCGCGCTTCCGTTGATGATCAGATAGGCGATAAAAATGATCAGGAATACAACAATGAAATTATAAAGGCTCCAGAATTTCTTTAACTTATCAGACATTCGTTCTCTCCCCCTCGTCAACGCGCCCCGGTGGAATACATCATCACCGCATTTTCTTCAATCTCATCATGGGCCAGGTCGGCTGCAATTCCCCCATGGTAGAAGACAATGCACCGGTCGGCTATCTTCTTCAGCTCTGGAATCTCAAGCGTATTGACGATGATCGTCTTGCCGCTCTCCGCCAGCTTGAGGATCAGGCGGTAGATCTCTTCCTTCGCACCGACATCAATGCCCTGTGTCGGATTGTCCATCAGCAGAATCTGGGCATCCGTGTCCAGCCATCTGGCCAGTATAATCTTCTGCTGGTTTCCGCCGGACAGCGACACGATCAGGTCATCCGAACGGTTGGCCTTGATATTGAGAGTCTGCTTGTAGCTGTCGTAGCGTTTCTGCTCCGCCCGCTTGCTGATCGACGGGTTCCTGGTATCAATCGTATGTCTGGACAGATAGGTGTTCTCAAGCAGAGTCATATCCGGGAGCACGGAATTCTCTTTCCGGTTCGCGGGAATCATTCCCACGCCTTTTTTCATGGCTTTGTGGATCGTCTCATCGCCCGCAAGCTGTCCATGGATCTCTATGTTCCCGCTTAAGACGGGAATGGCTCCGAAGATCGCCTGGAGTACCTCCGAGCAGCCCGCACCCTGAAGCCCGGTGACGCCGAGGATCTCACCCTTCCTGCAGGAGAAGGACACGTTCGAGAACTTCTCGCCTGTCAGCTGGTCCACCTTCAGGACGACGTCTCCCAGCTCGCGCTGTACGTAGAGGTCCTCGTTCGCGTAGGTCTCGCCCACCATGTCCCTTGTGATCTGCTCCGGCGTCGTCTCGGCGATGACACCGCTGCTGATGAAGCGGCTGTTGCGAAGTACGGTGTAATGATCGGCCAGGGCGAAGATCTCCGGCATCTTGTGGGAAATGAAAATAAAGGCGGTTCCCTTGTCTCTCAGATCCCGGATGAGGCGGAAGAAGTGCTCAACCTCGTTGTTGTTGAGGGCCGTTGTGGGCTCATCCAGGATGATGAGCTTGGCCTTGGAATGCAGTGCCTTTGCAATCTCCAGCACCTGCTTGGCTCCTGTCACCAGGTCTCCGGCCAGGAGCCGGGGCTTTAAGGGCACATCCATCTGGCGGAAGAGCTCCTCTGCCTCCCGGATCATTGCCTTTTTGTCCAATCTTCCGCCAAACCCCGTAATCTCCTTGCCCAGGAACAGGTTCTCATAGACCTCAAGATCATTGAAAATATTGAGCTCCTGGTGCACGAAGGCAATTCCGGCCTGTTCCGACGCGGAGATCGAGCCGTTCGACAGTTCTTTTCCCTCAAATGTCACGCTTCCGGCATCACGGGTGTACACACCGGACAGAATATTCATCAGGGTGGACTTGCCTGCCCCATTTTCTCCCAGAAGAGCATGGATCTCTCCTTGCTGTATAGTCAGGGACACGTCGTCAAGAACCTTCACCCCAAAGAATGATTTGGAGATGTGCTCCATCTTTAGCAGTTCCACTAGCGCTGCCTCCATTCCTATTGTGTTCAAACCGACTTATTCCGAAAGGGGCAGCAGTTGCCTGCTGCCCCTCAGATGACGTCTCATGAGCTGTGCTTTATTCCTTCTCATCGTATGTGCCGAAGGCCTGATACTCGTCCACATTGCTCGCGTCCACGACAGAGACCGGGATGATGTAATCCTTCTCAATCTCTTCACCGCCGAGATTGCGGACCATAACGTCAATGGCTTCCTTGATCATGGCGGGGTCATATGTGACGGAGAAGATATCATAATTCTCAGGTCTTGCGATGGTCTGATGCTTATCCTTCAGCACAGCATAGATCTCAGCAAGTCCGGAAGAAGCGCAGAGCGCCTGCAGCTGCTCCAGGAATTCAGCCTTCTTGGTCTCGTCAAGAGCTGCGCCGTTCAGGGATTCCAGAACGCCCATAGCGATCTCATCGTCATGTGTGAAGATCCAGATCTTCTTGGATGTGTCGCACTGTGAGCTGCTGAACCAGGACTCGAAGAGCTCCTTGCCCGTGTCACGGCTCCAGCCGGTCGCTGCGGACTTCACCACTGCCGCCTCGATCTCTTCATCTGTCCAGCCTGCTTCTGCGAGGCCTTCACGGAAGCCTTTTGAGCGGAGCTCCGGAACGGAGGAGTTGTCGCCGATCATCTCATAGACATAGTCTTCCTTTGCGAGGCCGTCTTTGATCAGTCTTCTCGCGGTCTCGAGGCCGATGCCCTCATTGTCGCCCTTGACATTCGCAACAACGTTCTCATCCAGGATATCGCTGTTGATGACGCGGTCGAACTGAATGAAAGGAATGCCTGCCACTGCGATCTTCTCCAGCGAAGCCTGAAGACCATTATCATAAGGAAGGATGACGATGCCTGCCAGGCCATCGGGAGCGGCCAGAAGGTCGTCGATCTGCTGAATCTGGTTGTCTACGTCGGTTGCCGCATAGACCTTCGCTGTGTAAGTGCCTTCCGCGTTGATCTCATCGGCCTTCTCCTGGGCATAGGACAATACTGCGCCCGTCCAGCCGTGGTCCGCGCTGGGAACCATTACTGCGATCTCGTCTGCCATGGCAACTGCGCCGAGAGCCATCGTCATTGTGCCGGCTACTGCAAGTGCTGTCAGGATTTTTCTCATTTTCATAAAGAACCTCCATTCTAAATAAAATATAAGTGATATACATCCCGCGGAGTTGGATCACTCCGACGCTGATAATAATTATAGCAAATTATCACAGAAATAGATACAAAAAAAGTCATTTTTTTGTCCATCACTTACCATACCACGCCTTCGTATCAAGCAAGCGCCGGCCTTCCCATTCCCGCACCTGTAAACGTCCGCATACATGAGACAGCCTGCACGATCGCAAGGAGCACATAAAAGCGCAGGCAGTCTTCTTCACATTGTCCTCAGGTAAGCTTCTGCTCCTGGGACAGGACATCCCCATAGTAATCCAGGCACAGCATTGTCGTGTCATCGAACTGAGGAGCACCGCCGACAAAGGAAGCTACCGACTCTGAGATGTGATCCAGGACCTGCCTTGGAGTGCCGTCCCTGACTTCATTCAACGCGCTGAGCGTCCTCTCGATTCCGAACATATTCTCCCTCTCATCTGTTGCTTCCGGCAGGCCATCCGTGTAGAGGAAGAGGCGGGAGCCCGGTTCAAGATGAAGTTGGTATTCCCTGTAATGGTAACCCGCGATCCCGCCGATCACAAGGCCGTGTAAATCCTTGTAGAGTTCAAAGTCACCATCCGGTTTCATCAGGATCGGATATTCATGTCCGCCATTCGCAGCAGTCAGAAGCCCGGTATCCAGATCCAGCATACCAAGCCATACCGTAACGAACATCTCTTCAACGGAATTCGTACAAATCCGGTCATTCACCTTCTCAAGCACTTTTCCGGGGCCGTCCAGCGTCAGGGCAAAGTTCTGAATCATAATCTTGGACATCATCATGAAGAGTGCCGCCGGTACGCCCTTGCCGGATACGTCTGCCACGACCACTGCCAACCGGTTCTCGTCGACCATAAAGTAATCATAGAAATCACCGCCCACCTCTTTGGCCGGACGCATACTGGCGTAGAGATCAATCTCATTTCTCTCCGGAAATGGAGGAAAGATGCGCGGCAGCATATCCGCCTGAATGCGTGTGGCAAGGGCCAGCTCCGTCCCGATGCGCTCCTTCTCCGCAGTAATGACAGCATTTTCCTGAATATAATTGAGCAGCTTTGCATCCATCTCTTCGAAGGAGCGGGCCAGCACTTCAATCTCATCTCCTGTGTGGACATCGATCTTCAGGGGTGCAGCGTTTTCATCCCGCAGGTTGTTCACAAGTCCATCTGCTGCAAGCGTCAGCTTGGTGATCGGGTTGATGATCTGTCTTCGAACCACAAAATGATAGGTCGTGATCGAGACAAGCATGATCAGAAAGACGGCAATGCCGACATGCAGCACCAGCTTCAGGAATGCGGAGCGGATACTGCTGATCGAGATATCGATCGCTGCCACGGCGCGGATATTGTTCTCGTAGTCATAGACCGGACACAGAGCCGTCCCAATCAGTTCCCCATCGATGCGCTCCGTAAAGAAATCACCTGCATGTTCACCGGACATTACACTCAGGATATGTTCCTTCTCTTTTCCTGAATAGGGTACGTGCTCAAATGGAATCGTCAGATGGTCGGGGTCGTATTCCGAATCCCACACATAGATCAGATCCTTCTCAGTCGGAATGACTACATACGCATATCGGATATCCGTACAGATATTGCCGAAACCGACCACAAAGGAATCAAAACTGCTATAGTCCCCGTACGCCGACACAGCTTCCGAATCATATTCTTCAATGATCTCTTCCGGCTCATCATATTTGTCCTTATTATTATAGTAGTCTTCATATTTCTTCTGAATCTCAATGATTTTATCCTGGTTCTCAATAATCTTAGCAATATCACCAAATTGACTCTGGTAGAGAAGCATGTTGACATAGGATTCCGCCGCTTCCTGATAGATCATCAGATTCTGCCGGTACATCTGAATGCCACCCGCCAGTCCTGTTCCGATCACAATGATGATGCCCAGGATAGTGAGACGTATGATATTCTTTCTGCTAAGTGATCCTTTTTTCGCCATATCGCAGCTGCCCTCTTCCATAATACTCTGCCCGGTCCGGACGCCTTAAGCAAAATACGCTTCTTTACAGAGAATGTCTCTTACGTCCACTGTTCCATCGTTTTCTTCTCCATGATGACCAGTAAAGTGCTGTCCGCAGCAAGAGGAGTCCGCGGATCAATATGATGCCATTTTCCCCCTTTCTCCCTGACTGCCGCAATATTCAGGTTC
Organism: uncultured Lachnospiraceae bacterium; assembly: GCA_902803505.1. GTDB lineage: Bacteria > Bacillota > Clostridia > Lachnospirales > Lachnospiraceae > Chordicoccus. The sequence goes on from CADCQE010000248.1 coordinate 8,377, forward strand.
ATGGATTTGCGCAGTTGAAGCTGTGCAAGATTCTTCCCGATCCATTCTTTCTTCGGGCTCATTTCGATCATATAAAGCCCCTCTCCAAGTTCAAAAAAGTCTTTAAAGGAAGATGAGAGGAGGATCCGTGCCGAGCGCGCCCCGCCCTCTCCCTCCGGGTTGAGGATCTTGTCCGCTCCCACCTTGCGAAGGATCGAAGACATGCGCTCAGAAGAGGTCTTGGCAATCACAACGGGCACGCCCTGCTCTTTTGCCACGGCGACAGACATGATACTGGCCGCCAGATTACTTCCCATGGCTGTGACCACGATATCCATATTCTTCAGTCCCAGCAATGCCACCTCGTCTTCATTCGTGAGATTCGCACAGACTGCTGCTGTACATCTCTCGGAGAAATCATTGATCAGCGCCTCATCCTGATCAACTGCAAGAACGTCTGCCCCTAAATTATACAGATTTTCTGCAAGGCTTTTGCCGTATTTTCCAAGTCCAAGTACCGCGACTGATTTCTTCATATTCCACCTATCCTACATAAAAGACGCCGTCCGCATGGCGCACCTTGTTTTCCTTACCTGCCGGTTTTGCGAAGAAGACCGCCATGGATATGGGGCCGATCCTTCCCAGAAACATCGACACAATCACGATCCATCTTCCTCCCGTGTCGAGGGATGGCGTGAGCGCTCTGGACAGCCCTACTGTTCCAAGTGCGCTCACGATCTCGAACAGGCCGTCTGCTAAGGAGATTCCGCCGCGGTTCAGGAGAAGCAGCGTCATCACACACACTGTGCAGAAGCTGACAAACACGATCGCCGCGGCCTTCCGGAACATTTCTTCAGGGACTCTTCTCTTGAATACAATATCTTCTCTTCTCTGCCTGATATAGGAGGCAGCATTTCTGATCACAAGAAAAGCTGTCACCGTCTTGATCCCCCCTGCGGTTCCTACCGGAGAGCCCCCGATGAACATCAGGATGTAACAGAGCAGACAGGAAGCTTCCGTGAGACGCTCCTGGAGAACGGAAGCAAATCCGGCGGTTCTAAGTGTCACCGACTGGAAAAAGCTGTTCCAGATCTTTCCGGAGAGGCTCATATTGCCTATCGTTGCGGGATTACTGTATTCAGAAGCAAAGAAACCGATTGCACCGAGAAGGATGAGAATCCCCGTCATGACCAGTACCAGCTTGCTGTGTACGGAGAAATGGCTGACAATCGCGCGCGGACTTAAGCGCCTCCTGATACCGGCAGCGAGCCCGTCGACCAGATCGAACCATACCACGAAGCCAAGTCCTCCCAGCACGATTAGAGCCATGGTAATACTCATGAGATAGGGAGAGTTGTTAAAGGAAACCATGCTGTCGGGTTTCAGAATATCGATCCCCGCATTGCAGAATGCAGACACCGACAAGAACACAGACGCCCACAGCCCTTTCGCAAGACCGTACATAGGAACAAACTTTACTGCATAGAGGGCGGCTCCGATCCCCTCCACAAGAAACGTGCCCTTGAAAATCTTGGTCAGGAAAGAAAGGAGGCCTCTTCTCTTATCGACGTTCAGCGAGCTGCTGAGCAATATTCTGTCACCGAGTGAAAAATGCACCCTCCTGACGAGCAGGACCATGGCCCCGACGGCGACGACACCAAGTCCCCCGATCTGGATCAGCAGGAGTATGACGATCTGGCCGAACACACTCCAGTGCGCACAGGTGTCAACGACAACCAGACCTGTCACACACACCGAGGTCGTAGCAGTAAAGAAAGCAGTGGTAATGTCTGTCGTCTCACCGGGGACACTGGAGAACGGGAGAAGGAGCAGCAGTGATCCGGCCACGATCACCAGGAGAAAGCTGATCGGGATCGCCCTGACAGGCGATATGCGCTTCTGTGGCATTTTATTCTCCTTCATGGCTGTCCCCCATGACATTCCGCCCGTACCTTCTGCTGCATCTCGGACAATTCATTGCATTCTTCCTCCCCCCGGAAGCTGTCTTTCTCTGCGATGTATCCTATGTTACTATTCACGGCCCCTCCCGCTACAGGCCACAGACCATCCGTGCTTCGCACGTATGTCGCAGCTAAAGCTGCTTATGTCTGA